>JBDTQN010000001.1:0-35266 GCA_039932215.1 Pseudolysinimonas sp.
CAACCCCCGGAGTCCGGCGACCAGCAATCCCGCCCGACATTCGACATTCGTAATATTCAAATGTATGAACATTAGGATTTATGAAACGCTGGTCAACGATCATGCCGCACCGAGCCTTGGTAACGAAAGAACTGGCAGAGTTTCTGGGAGTGCTCTCGCATCCGAACCGCATTCGCATTGTCGAAGAGTTGCGGGATGGAGAGCATGACGTGAATTCGCTGCTGGCCGATCACGGGCTCTCGTCGTCGGACGTGTCGGCGTGGGTTGCGCACCCGGGTGGCCCGCGCGTGCTCGAAGCCTTTGAGCGTGGGTTGCACCTGCAGCGCAGCGATCTCGAGGCGAGTTGGCGTTCGTTGGATGCTGTCGGCAACCTCTCGTCGTCGTCGGTTTTGCACGTGCTTGCTGACATGCTCGATCAGCCCGTTGGCACCCACGGCGTATTGTTTGCGCTCGGCCCGGGCGTGACGAGCGAATACGTGCTGCTGCGCTGGGCGGCCTAACCGTGGCACGGCATCCGTGACCCCGTCCCTGAGCGTCGTCTTGTTCACGGTGTTCATCCTGCTCACCGGGGCGGAGCGCATTGTCGAGCTCTTCACTTCTCGGAGAAACGCTGCGCTGGCTTTTGCCCGTGGAGGAGTGGAGTCCGGTCGCGGACACTTCCCGGCAATGGTCGCGCTGCACACCGGGCTGCTGGTCGGCGCACTCGCCGAGGTGTGGCTGCTCGGACGGCCGTTCATTGCGCTGCTGGGCTGGCCCGCCTTCGCGGTCGCGGTGCTGTGCCAGGTCGGCCGGATCTGGATCATTCGCTCGCTCGGATCGCAATGGAACACCCGCATCATCGTCATCCCCGGCGTTCAGCTGTCGCGGCGGGGGCCGTATCGCTGGCGGCGCCTGCCCCATCCGAACTACGTGCTCGTCGCCGTTGAGGGCCTCGCGATCCCCCTCGTCCACACCGCCTGGATCACCGCAGCGGTGTTCGCGGTACTCAACGCCGTCCTGCTGATCGGGTTCCGGATCCCCGCGGAGGACCGGGCACTACAGGCGGCGGTGCGCTGATGGCCGGGGTGCGCTGATGGCTGCGGTGCACTGATGGCTGCGGTGCGCTAATGGCCGGGGTGCGCTGATGGCCCGCGAGACGCAGCTGTTGGTTGCCGGGAGCGGGCCGGTCGGATTGGCTGCCGCCATCGAGGCGCGGCTCGCCGGGCTCGACGTGGTCGTCATCGAACCCCGGAACGGACCCATCGACAAGGCTTGCGGCGAGGGCCTGATGCCGGGGGCGATCCCCGCGCTCGAACGTCTCGGTGTGCACCCGCGCGGATTTCCGCTGCGCGGTGTCGATTACCGCGACGAGCATCGCAACGTCTCGCACCGGTTCGTCGCCGGCAACGGGCTGGGAGTGCGGCGCACCATGCTCCACACCGCACTTCATGCACGAGCGGAGGAACTCGGAGCGCGATTCGTGCAGGGTCGAGTGGAGTCGGTCGCACAGGATCGGGTCGGTGTCGACGCCGCCGGATTCCACGCCGACTGGCTGCTTGCCGCCGACGGGCTGCATTCGCAGGTTGCGCGCGAGGTCGGGTTGGCGATGCCAGCGCCATCCGCCCGTCGTCGGTATGGCCAACGCCGCCACTACCGGGTCGAGCCGTGGTCTGATCTGATCGAGGTGCACTGGACCCGCGTTGGCGAGATCTACGTGACCCCCATCGCGGATGGGGTGGTCGGGTTGGCGGTGCTGGCGCGGCAGGGTGTCCAGTTCGACGACGCCCTGGCCGCGGCACCGCAACTCGCCGCACGGGTGCGGCACGCGGAGCCGGCCAGCGAGTTGCGCGGGGCCGGACCGTTTCGGCAGCGGACGCGGGCGCGAGTGGCGGGACGCACGATGTTGCTGGGCGACGCCTCCGGCTATGTTGACGCGCTGACCGGGGAGGGGATCCGCATCGGACTGGAGCAGGCGCGGGCCGCGGTAGCGGCCACGCAGAGCGGCGACCCGTCGAGGTACGAGAAGGACTGGCATCGCGTCACGCGCGACTTCCGGCGCCTGACCGGAGCAATCGTGTGGCTCGCGACCTCGCCCCTGCGCCCCGCGATCGTGCCCATCGCCAAGGCGGCCCCCGGAATCTTCGAGGGCGCGGTGGAGCGCCTCGCCCGCTAGAGCCCGAGCAGCCCCATCAGCTGGTCAGCGTCGTCGGCGACCGCCACCGCACCCGCCGCCTCGGTCGGCGTGCCGTAGCCCCAGGTCACGTAGATGGTGGGCACACCGTTCGCGGCCGCGCCCTCGATGTCGTGGATCCGGTCGCCGATCATGATGGTGCGCGAAAGGTCCGCACCGTCGGAACTCAACCGGCGCAGGGCCTCGGCAATCACATCCGCCTTCTTGCTTCGGGTCTCGTCAGCGCTGGCGCCGGTCAGCTCGTCGAAGTACTTCACCAGGTCGTAGTGCTGCAGTACCAAGGTCGCGGGCTTCTCGGGCTTCGATGTCGCCAGCGACATCGGCAGGTCAGCCCCGTGAACCGCCTGCAGCACGCCGGCAAGCCCGGGGTAGACGCTCGCGTCGAAGACGCCGGTCTCGAGGTAGAGCGGCCGATAGATGCCGAGCGCGCGCTCGGAGGTCTCGTCATCGAATCCGGCGAGATCGCGGAACGAATCCAGGATGGGTGGGCCAACATAGGCGAGCAGCTCAGCTGGCGGGGGCACGGGGAGGCCCATGCGCTCGAACGTGGCGGCGAGTGTCGCGGTGATACCGGGAGCCGAGTCGACGATCGTGCCGTCGAGGTCGAACAGCACGGCGGTGAACGGGCTGGCCATCTGGCTCAGACTACTCGGGCGACTAGCCTTGGCCGCATGAGCGAGAGCACACCGGCCGCGGCCGCCCCCAGTTCGTCTGCCAGCGCCGCCGCCACGTCGAGGCCGCCGGCCGCGTCGGCCCCGACCACCGCATCCGCCGCTAAACCGACCGAGAAGGTCATGCCGCGTGGCTCGTCCACGAGCGTGCTGTTCACGATCGCGGTGGTGCTGTCATCGGTGGTGTTCGCGGTTCCGGTGACGGTGTCGCGCGTCGTCGAGGGGATCCTCGACAGCACCAACCCCGACGGCATCAAAGACACCGGCGCTGGCCTGGCGTACCTCGGGCCGATCCTCGGCTGGAGTTTCGGCTCGCTGGGTGTGCTGTTTTTGCTCGTGATCGTCGTCTACGTGGTGATCTACCGCCGCGAACGCACCCTCGACGCGCTCAAGCTGCCGCTGCTGCTGGTGGCGATCCAGATCGTGCTGGGCGTCATGTCGATCATCTTCAACGCGTTCACGAACGGTTCGCGCTAGCCGCGCCGCCCGCTCGCGCTGGCCGCGCCGCCGAAACTGCGGACCGCCGCCGCCGTTGCGGCGGCGCAGACCCGTTGTGGGGGCGCGGGGCAGAGCTGTGGGGGCGCGGGGGCAGACCCGTTGTGGGGGCGCGGGGCAGAGCTGTGGGGGCGGCGGGGCAGAGCTGTGGGGGCGCGGGTCAGAGTTGTGGGGGCGCGGGTCAGAACAGCCGGTTCTCCGACATGTCGAGCCCGCGCATCGCGTCATAATCCAGCAGCAGGCATCGGATGCCGCGGTCGGTGGCCAGCGTGCGTGCCTGCGGTTTGATCTCTTGCGCCGCAAACACGCCCGTGACCGGGGCCAGCAGCGGGTCGCGGTTCATCAGCTCGAGGTAGCGGGTCAGCTGCTCGACGCCGTCGATGTCGCCCCGCCGCTTGATTTCGACGGCCACGGAAGCCCCCATCGCATCCCGAGCCAGGATGTCGACCGGCCCGATCGCCGTCATGTACTCCCGCCGAACCAGGGTGTGGCCGTCGCCGAGCAGCTCGATCTGCTCGGCGAGCAGGCGTTGCAGGTCGGCCTCGACGCCATCTTTCTGCAGGCCGGGGTCGACGCCGAGGTCGTGCTGTGAATCGTGCAGGATTTCGTGGATCGAAATCACCAGCAGGTCGGCGGTCTTCACATGGGTGACGCGCCAGAGCTCGGTCACTCCGGCCGCGGCGCGTTCGTCATCGACGTCATCTCTGGTGAACGTGGCCGGGGGACTCATCCAGTTCAGCGGCTTGTAGCTCAGCGAGTCGGAGTGCACCAGCACACTGCCGTCGTTCTTTAGCACGAGCAGTCGGGTCGCCAGCGGAAGGTGCGCACTGAGGCGTCCGGCGTAATCCACGGAGCAGCGGGCAACCACGAGACGCACCAGGCGAGCTTAACGCCGACGGCAGGATGCGATGGTGCGGTCCTACGGCTGGAGTGCGTTCTCGGGCGGGGTGACCGCTGCTCTCTGCGGCTCGCGCGCGGCCGGGATGCACAGGGTGGCGACCACAATCAGCCCAAGCACGATCCACAGGGCGTTGAGAACGCCGATGTGGTCGCCAACGAATCCGATCAGCGGCGGGCCGATCAGGAACGCCGCGTACCCGATGGTGGCGACCGCACTCACGCTGGCGGCTGCGGTGCGGGGGTTGTCGGCGGCGGCCGACATGCCCACCGGGAATCCGAGGGATGCGCCCAGTCCCCACAGCACAACCCCCGCGATCGCGATGGGGATGATCGGCACCAGGATGACGACGGCGATTCCCGCGGCAGCCGCGAGTGACGCGGTGCGCAGCACCTTTACCCGACCGAACCTGTCGAGCAGCGGCACCCCGGCAAGTCGCCCGACGGTCATGGCAACCGTGAACACCCCGAACACGAGGGCACCCTGCCCGTTGTCGAAGCCGCGATCGTCGATGAATCCGATGGCGAGCCAGTCGTTGGCGGACCCCTCGGTGAAGGCCATCCCTAGCACCAGTAGACCAATCAGAAGGGTGCGTGGGTTGACCCAGATCGACATGCGTTCGCGGAAGGTTGGTTCGCTGCCACCGCCGGCCTCATCGGCGAGGGTGTCGCCCGGTGGGATCCAGCGAACGACCGTGATCGCGACGACGATCTGCAGCACGCCGACGATGCCGAGATGGATGGCGGGGTCAAGTCCCGAGAACGCAGCCAGTGAGCCGAGGCCGGCACCGACCACGGTGCCAAAGCTCCACATGGCGTGGAACCACGGCATGATGTTGCGACCGTTCGCCCGCTCCGCGCCGGCGCCGGAGACGTTCATCGCGACATCGCAGATGCCGCTCGTCAACCCGTAGAGGGCGTAGCCGAGGAAGGCGACGGCGAAGCTGCTCAGCACGGTCGCGCCGAGTCCGATGATCATCAGGGAGACCCCGCACCCGGCGAGGAAGAAGAGGATGGTCCGGCGGCCCCCCAGCCAATGCACGACATGGCTGGACAGCACCATGCCGACGATGGCTCCCACGGAGACGCCGAGGATCAGCACGCCCACCCCGGTGACCGAGATGTGGAGGTGGTCGCGCACGCTGGGGATCCGGCTGATCCAGGCGGCCGCACCGAAACCGTTGAGCGCGAAGACGACAAAGATCGCGTTGCGCCACGTCGGAGCGTGGGTCGGTCGGGTCGGTGCCGTGGTGCTCATGGACGCGCTCTCAGGCCGAGATGTCGAATCGATTCGATCGAATCGTTTCGAGTACGATAACAACCCATGGACGACCAGGCAAGCGCGCCACGGCCGACCCTCGCCGCCGTCGCGGCGCAGGCGGGCGTCTCGGTCTCCACCGCGTCGCTCGTCTTCAGCGGACGCGGCCCGGTCTCCGATGCGACGCGCGAGCGCGTGCTCGCCGCGGCCACCGCTCTCGACTACGCCGGGCCCGACCCGACCGCCCGGTCTCTGCGCCGCGGCCGCTCGGGCGTGATCGGCGTGGTCACCGAAGACTCGCTCGCCGACACCTTTCGCGACCCGATGAATCTCGCGCTTCTCGACGGCATCGGCGAGGGGCTCGGCGACGAGCGGCTCGGCCTGCTGGTCATCCCGCGGGTCTCGGACCCCGGCACCGAACTCGCTGCGGCGCCGATGGATGCCGCGATCCTGCTCGGCTGCAGCACCGACGTCGCCCCCTCGGTCGCCGCACTGCGCCGGCGACGCGTACCGGTGGTCGCCATCGAGGCCGTGCCCATGGACGACGTGATCGCGATCGACCTCGACAACCGGGACGCGAGCCGTCGCGGTGCCGAGCATCTGGCGCAGCTGGGTCACCGACGGGTGGCGGTGGTGACGCTTCCGCTCGATGCGGCGCGCACCCGCGGCGAGGTCACCCCTGCGCGCATGGCGACCTCGGCCGCGCACACCACCCTCGAGCGCCTCGGCGGGGTGCGGGAGGTGCTGCCCGACGCGGTGGCGTTCTCGGCGAGCGGGAGCACGGTCGACGAGGGGGCGAGGATCGCGCGCCTGCTGCTCGATGTTCCGGCGGGCGAGCGGCCGACCGCGATCGTCGCGCAGAGCGATCTGCTGGCGGTCGGGGTGCTGCGCGTCGCCGACGAGCTGGGCATCGCCGTGCCCGCCGAGCTGAGCGTGATCGGCTTCGACGGGGTGCGACTCGAGGGGGCGATCGACGGAGTGCTGACGACGCTGGTGCAGCCGGCGATCGAGAAGGGCCGGCTGGCGGCTGAGGCGGTGCTCGCCGCCCTCGCGGGACGCGCGGGCACCCCGGTACTGCTGCACAGCGAGCTGCGCATCGGGACGACGACGGGGCCGGCCCCGGCATCCTGATTCGCTATCTTCACAAACTTGTGAAAGAAGCGTACGCTCGCTCGTCATGACGACAGTGATCGAGGTCCAGGACCTCGTCAAGACCTTCGGCCGCACGCGTGCCCTCGACGGGCTCGACCTCAGCGTGGACGAAGGTGAAGTGCACGGCTTTCTCGGGCCGAACGGTTCGGGCAAGTCGACGACCATCCGGGTGCTGCTCGGGATGCTGCGCCGGCGAAGCGGGCACGCGACGGTTTTCGGCCGCGACCCCTGGCGCGACGCCGTGACCATCCACCGCGACGTGGCCTACGTGCCCGGAGACGTCAGCCTCTGGCCGAACCTCTCTGGTGGCGAGACGATCGACTTTCTGACGCGCCTGCGTGGCGGGGCCGACGCAGGGCTGCGCGCGAGCCTCCTGAAGGACTTCGACCTCGACCCGAAGAAGAAGGGCCGCAGCTATTCGAAGGGCAACAGGCAGAAGGTCGCTCTGGTCGCCGCCTTCGCCCGGCCCGCCCGGCTGTACATCTTCGACGAGCCGACCAGCGGGCTCGACCCGGTGATGGAGTCGGTGTTCCGGGCGCACGTCGAACGGGTGCAGCAGGGCGGCGCGACCGTGCTGCTGTCGAGCCACATCCTGAGCGAGGTCGAGCAACTCTGTGACCGGGTCACGATCGTGCGGGCGGGCAAGGCCGTCGAGACCGGCACCCTGCGCGAGATGCGGCACCTGACGCGCACCAGCTTCCGGGTCGCGACCGGGGCGAGACTCGCCGATGTGCAGAAGCTCGCCGGCGTGCACGACGCCCGCGCCGAGGCGGACGCCCTCGTCTTCGATGCCGACACCACGGCGGTGAACGACGTGCTCGCGGCACTGACGAAGGCGGGCGTGAGCTCGCTCACCGTCTCGCCGCCGTCGCTCGAAGACCTTTTCTTGCGCCACTACGGCGACACGATCGACGCCGAGCCGGCAGCCTGATGGTCCGCATCCTGCTGCAGCAGATTCGACGCGACCGCCTGACCCTCCCGATCTGGATCCTCGGCACCGTGGCGCTGCTCGCCGTGTCCGCGACGGCGGTGGCCACCGAGTTCGGCGACGCCGACGGCCGCCGGACGGTGCTGTCCCTGGCACTCGCGACGCCCGCCCTGCTCGCGCTCCGCGGCATCCCGAACGGCGATTCGCTCGGGTCGACGGTGCACTTCCAGTCGTTCGCGTTCCTCGCCGTGACCATCGGGCTGATGAACACGTTCCTCGCCACCCGGCACGGCCGGGCGGACGAGGAGAAGGGGCGGCGCGAGCTGGTGGCGGCGACCCCGGCGTTCCGTCTGTCTCCGCCCATCGCGACCCTGTTGCTCGGGCTGATCGCGAACGGGCTGTTCGTCGTCGTGGCGAAGGCGGGCTACGAGGCGGCAGGTCTGGATGCTTCGGGTGCGCTGCTGAGCGCGGTCGCCCTGGGCGTGACCGGGCTGGCATTCCTGGGCATCAGCATGCTCGCCGGAGAACTCACCGCGACCTCCCGCGGTGCGAACGGCATCGGCGTGGTCGTCGTGCTCGCGTCCTACGCGTTCCGGGCGGCGGGCGACGCTCTCGGCACGCCCGACATCGCGAAGCTGACCCTGCAGCCCGCGTGGCCGAGCTGGCTCTCGCCGATCGGCTGGGGGCAGCAGACGCTGGCGTTCACCGACGACAATTGGGCTCCCGTGGCGTGGATCGCGGTTCTCGCGGTCGTCACGGCGACCGTCGCGCTGATCGTCCACTCGCGCCGCGAACTCGGCGCGAGCCTGCTGCCGGAACGGGCGGGTCGTGCCACCGCCCGTGCCGCGCTGCGTTCCCCGTTCGCCCTCGCCTGGTGGCTGCAGTCGTCTGCACTGCTTGCCTGGACCGTCGGGTCAGCGCTCCTCGGCGTGGCGCTCGGTTCGCTCGTCACCGCCATCTCGGGATCCGACCTCGGCGACACCCCGGCTGTCGCGCAGATACTGCAGAGCCTCGGCCACACACAGGGTGACCTGGGTCGGGCGCTCATCCCCGCTTTGATGACCATGGTCGGGGTGCTCGCCGCGGCGGCCGGGGTGCAGGCCGTTCTGCGCATGCGCGATGAGGAGTCAGACGGGCGCGCCGAGACGGTGCTCACGACGCCGCACTCCCGCGCTGTCTGGCTGCTGTCGTTCACCGCGGTCGGCGCCGCCTCGGTCGTGGTCGTGCTCTTGGCGACGGGGCTCGCGGCCGTCGCCGGGTTCGCGGCGCTCGGCGAGGCCGACGATGGGTGGCTATCGCTCGGGCAGGGGTTGGCGCAGGGTCCGGCGGCGCTGACGTTCGTGGGTCTCGCCGCGGTTCTCATGGCGCTGCTGCCGCGCGCGGCCGTTGCGCTGAGCTGGGGCATCTTCGCGGTGGGCGTCGGCATCGGCTTGTTCGGCGGTCTGCTCGGCCTCGACGACGACGTGCAAAAGATCAGCCCGTTCGCCAACGTGCCCGCGCTGCCGAGCGATGACTGGGTCCCGACGATCCTGATCGGCGCGATCGCGCTCGTGCTCGGGGCGATCGCCGCACTCCTGTTCCGTCGGAGGGACTTGGTGACATGAGCGACGCCGTAGCACGCGCGGGAGACCAGCTGGCGGCCGAACTGGCCGCGAGCGGCTTCCCGCGGATGCCGGCGCGCGTCATCATGGCCCTGACGGTCAGCCCCGAGGGCAGGCTCACCGCAGCCGAGCTCGGCAAGGACCTCGACGCCAGCCCCGCGGCGATCTCGGGCGCGGTGCGCTACCTCCAGACCCTCGGGTTCGTACGCTCGTCGACGGTGCCGGGGACGCGGAAGCATGTGTACGCCCTCCCGCTGATCCCCTGGTACGCGACGACGCTCACCCAGGACCGTTACGGGCACATCGTCGAGGTGCTCGACGCCGCGTTCGTCGAGCTCCCCGACGGCGGCGCCCGCGAACGGATCGCGGAGATGGCCGAATTCTTCCGGTTCCTGCAGCTCGAGATGCCCCAGCTCTGGGCGCGCTGGAAGGAAGCCGGTCACTAGCCCGCGGCAGCCGCCAGCCGATCGAACGCCGCATCGAGGTCGGTGTCGACGACCTGCCGGGCGGGGTCGGCGAGGTGCCAGTCGGTGATCTCGCGCACCCCCTCGGCGAACGGTGTCGTCGCGACCCAGCCCGGCACCAGCGACTTGATACGGGTGTTGTCGAAGATCACCGAGTGCGCCTTGTCGCCGAGCAGGCCCGCCCCGACCTCGGGCAGCTCGCGCGCGATCGCGTCGCTGGTGACGTGCACGATGTGCGGCTCGACGCCGAGGGCGCGGCCGAAGAGCCCGGCGATCGCGTTCCAGGTGAGGGACTCGTCTGAGGTGATGTGCACGGATCCGCCGAGCGCGTGCGGATTGCCGAAGAGGCCGACGAACGCGCGGGCGAAGTCGCGGGCGTGGGTGAGCGTCCACAGAGTGGTCCCGTCGCCGTGGACCACCAGCGGCCGCCCGTCGCGGATGCGGGCGAGCGCGGTCCAGCCGCCCTCGAGCGGGATGAGGGTCGGGTCGTAGGTGTGCGAAGGCCGCACGATCGTCATCGGGAATCCCGACTCGCGGTAAGCCCGCACCAGCACGTCTTCGCACGCGATCTTGTCGCGCGAGTACTGCCAGAACGGATTGTGCACGGGGGTCGCCTCGGTGATCGGCAGGTGCGCGATCGGCTTCTGGTACGCCGACGCGGACGAGATGAAGAGGTACTGGCCGGTGCGTCCGGCGAACAGTTCCACGTCGGCGGTGACCTGACCCGGCGTGAAGGCCCGGAAGTTCGCGACGACGTCGAACTCGCGTGTCCCCACCGCATCCCGAATCGATGCGGCATCGCCCGCATCGCCGACGAGGGACTCGGCGCCCTCGATCGCCGGGCGGGTGGTGTCGGTGCCGCGGTTGAGCAGCGTCACCGTCATGCCGCGCTCGACGGCAAGCCGGCTGCACGAGGCGCTGATGACGCCGTTGCCACCGATGATCAGAACGCGCAGTGCAGACATGCTCGTAGGCTTTCACCATGGCTTCTGGCGCGCAAACATCCGGGATCGAGATCGACGAGCTCGATGAGGGGGTGCGGCCGCAAGACGACCTCTTCCGTCACGCGAACGGAAAGTGGATCGCGCGCACCGAGATCCCGAGCGACAAGGCGCGCTACGGCTCGTTCTATGTACTGGCCGAGGAGGCCGAGCGGGCGGTGCGCGACATCATCGTCGAGGCGCAGGATGCGGCGGCCGGAACCGAGGAGGCGAAAGTCGGCGACCTCTACTCC
Source organism: Pseudolysinimonas sp. (assembly GCA_039932215.1). Lineage (GTDB taxonomy): Bacteria > Actinomycetota > Actinomycetes > Actinomycetales > Microbacteriaceae > JBDSKH01. Next base: position 10,871 of record JBDTQN010000001.1, read on the forward strand.
AGCTTCATGGACGAGGAGCGCATCGAGGCCCGCGGCTGGTCGGCACTCGATCCTGACTTCGCGGCGATCGAGGCGATCACCGACATCCCCGCGTTCGTGCGCGAACTCGGCAGGCTCGAGCGGCAGGGGTCGGGCGGATTCCTCCAGGCGTTCGTCGACAACGACCCGGGCGACCCCGAGCGCTACCTGGTGTTCCTCGAGCAGGGCGGCCTCGGGTTGCCCGACGAGTCGTACTACCGCGACGAGAAGTTCGCCGACATCCGTACCGCGTACCGCGCGCACCTCGAACGCATGCTCGGGATGGCGGGGCTGGGTGAGGCGGGCGAGCGGGCGCAGCGGGTCTTCGACCTCGAGACCGAGATCGCCGGCCACCACTGGGACAACGTGAAGACCCGCGACAGCCAGGCCACCTACAACCCGCTGCACTGGGCGGAGGTCGAGGCGCTCACGGGGTCGGAGCGCAGCGGGCTGCTCGCCGGCTGGCTCGAGGCACTCGATGTGCCGGCGGGGTCGTTCGCCGAGGTCGTCGTGCGTGAGCCGAGCTTCATCGAGGGGCTGGCCGGTCTGTTCGACGAGGGTCACCTCGACGCGTGGCGCGACTGGCTGCGCTGGCAGGTCATCCGCGCGTCTGCGCCGTACCTCCACGCCGAGGTCGTCAACGCGAACTTCGACTTCTACGGCAAGACCCTCACCGGCACCCCTGAGCTGCGTGCCCGGTGGAAGCGTGGCGTCAGCGTCGTCGAGGGGAGCATGGGCGAGGCGGTCGGTCGCATCTACGTCGACCGGCATTTCAGTCCGAGCGCCAAGACGGCCATGGACGACCTCGTCGCCAACCTCGTCGCCGCCTACCGCGCCAGCATTGAGACCCTTGAGTGGATGACGCCCGCGACCCGTGAGCGCGCGCTCGACAAGCTGAGCAAGTTCACGCCGAAGATCGGATACCCGGTTCGCTGGCGCGACTACTCGGCCCTCGAGATCGTGCCCGACGACCTGCTGGCCAACGTGCGGGCGACGACCGAGTTCGAGTTCCAGCGCGAGCTCGGCAAGATCGGCAAGCCGATCGACCGTGACGAGTGGTTCATGACCCCGCAGACGATCAACGCCTACTACAACCCCGGGTTCAACGAGATCGTGTTCCCGGCGGCGATCCTGCAGTATCCGTTCTTCGACGAGAACCGGGATGCCGCGGCCAACTATGGCGCGATCGGCGCGGTCATCGGGCACGAGATCGGGCACGGCTTCGATGATCAGGGTTCGCAGTACGACGGCGACGGCCGGCTCACCGACTGGTGGACCGCCGACGATCGGGCCGCGTTCGAGACGCGCACCGCATCCCTGATCGCCCAGTACGACGCGCTCGAGCCGGCCCAGCTGCCCGGCCACCACGTGAAGGGCGACCTGACGATCGGCGAGAACATCGGCGACCTGGGCGGGCTCGGCATCGCCTGGAAGGCGTACCTGCTGTCCTTGGACGGCGCCGAGCCGCCGGTCGTCGATGGGCTGAGCGGCGGCGAGCGGTTCTTCTTGAGCTGGGCGCAGGCCTGGCAGGTCAAACTGCGCGACGAGGAGGCCCTGCGTCTGCTCTCGATCGACCCGCATTCGCCGAACGAGTTCCGCTGCAATCAGATCGTCCGTAACATCGACGTGTTCTACTCGACGTTCGACGTCACCTCGAGCGATGAGCTCTGGCTCGACCCGGAGGACAGAGTCACCATTTGGTAGAGATCGCGACCAGCAGGGAACGCAGCTCGCGCGTGCGCACGCCGCGCGTGGCCCAGCATCGCGCCCTGCGGCCGGCCGACAACTTCGCGAACAGCTTCACGGCGCTCGGCGACCTCGCATACGAGGGAGCGCAGGTGTCTGCCTCGGTCATGGATCTCGACAGCGGGCGTGTGCTCGTGGCGATCGATGAGCGCATCGTGCTGCCCACGGCATCCATCGGCAAGATCCTGCTGCTGATCGAGGTGTCGGCGCGGCTGACCGAGCGCGACGCATCGGGGTACGGCATCCTCGACAAGACGTCGCGAGATGCCGTCGGCGACTCGGGCGTGTGGCAGCACCTGCAGGCACCGTCCCTGCCCGTCGCCGACCTCGCGTCGCTCGTCGGTGCCACCAGCGACAACCTCGCGACCAACGTGCTGCTGCGCCAGGTCGGACTGCAGGCGGTGCGAGCCCGCACCGAGTCGCTCGGGCTGCTGCGCACCGCGCTGCTCGATCTGGTGCGCGACTCCCGCGGTCCCGACGACGCCCCCCAGCTGTCGGTCGGCTCGACGGCCGAGCTGATGTGGCTGTTCTCGTCGCTCGCACGCGGCGAGATCGTCGACACCCTCACGTCATCACGGGTGCTGGGCTGGTTGTCACTGAACTCCGACCTGTCGATGGTCGCGAGCGCGTTCGGCCTCGACCCCCTGTCGCACCGCGGAACCGATCACGGCCTGCTGCTGGTCAACAAGACGGGCACGGATGCCGGCGTGCGCGCCGAGGCGGGTGTGCTGCGCGGACCCCGAGCCGGTGTCGCGTACGCGGTCTCGGTGCAGTTCAACGACAGCGGCATCGCGGCGCGGCTGCGGGTTCTCGATGCCATGCGCACCGTCGGCTTCGATCTGCTCGAGTACGTCCACTGATCTGAACGCTTAACCCGGTGCCTTAACCCTCTCCTTCACCCCGATGGTTGTCCGGGGGTGACCCCCATACGGGTGTCGGCGCTTTGGGGGACGTGTTAGCTTCGCCATGTCCGGTGGGCACGCACCCGAAACCGCGTGTCCGCACCCCCCACGGATCAGACGAAACAGGAGCTCCCCCGCCTCCCTCATACCCGCTCTTTCCCCCTGCGCGATTCATCCCCCGACTCGCGAAACCCGCCCCCCACCGGTGTATCCGGATGCGCCCGCGCGCCGCTCTGCGCGCGGTTGACGCGACCCCGCATGCCTGCACCCCCGTGCAGCCCTCCTCTCAGCAAGGAATCCCCCGAGCATGTTCAAGAAAATTCTGGCCGGCGTGGTTACCGCCGTCCTCTCCCTGGGCGTGGTGGCCCTCGTGGCCGGTCCGGCCAGCGCCCACCACAACACGATCTGGCCCGAAGTCACCTGTGCCACCAACGGCACCTACAAGGTCGACTGGTCCGTCCAGAACTCCGAGTCCGGCAAGACCGAGGTCATCACCGCGTCGAACAACACGGCGATCGTGCCCGTCGGCACGAGCTTCGGCTTCAGCGAGACCAAGCACTTCGTGCAGTCGGTCTCGACTCCTCAAGACATCACCCTCAGCCTCACCGGCTTCTGGGACGGCGACACGTCGACGAATAACGACGACGTGTACAACAACACGAGCTTCACGCTGACGAAAGACAAGTTCCCGAACGGCTGCATCAAGGTCACCCCTGAGGCGACCCCGACGCCGTCCGCCTGCGTGCCGAACGTCCCCCACAAGTTCACCGACCCCAGCTACACGCTGAAGCCGGTCACCGGCGTCACCTACACGGTCGACAACGTCGTCAAGGCGCCCGGCACCTACCCCGCGACCAACGGCTCGACCGTGCACGTGGTCGCGACCGTCAGCGATCCGAAGTACCAGATCGTCGGCACCTCGACGTGGGACTTTGCCTTCGTGGAGCCGGCCGACGACTGCGTCGTCAAGGTCGTCCCCGTCGAGCCGAAGATCAACCAGCAGGTCTGCAACGCGCCCGGCCAGCACAAGCTCGCGCAGTACTTCATTCCCGAGACCACGGGCGTGCTGTACACCGTGAAGATCAACAATGTCGAGACGCCGCGCACCACCGGTTGGTACGACGTGCCCGAGGGTGTCATCGACTTCCAGGTGATCGCTCGCGCCGACGTCGACAAGGGCTACAAGATCGACGGTGACTCGAAGGTCTACGACCTCAAGGTCATCCCCGCCGGCACCTGCCTGTACGACGTGACGCCGCTCATCCCGACGTTCACTGACGCGGTCTGCACCGGGCCCGGTTCGGTGACGCCGACCACGTTCACCCTCAGCTACGTGGCGCACGTCGTCTACGTCGTGAAGGTCAACGGCGGTCCCGCCACCGACTACACGATCGCGCAGGACACGGTCGTGTCGGTGAACCAGGGAGACGTGGTGTCGATCGACGCCAAGGTCGATGACGCGACGAAGTACCAGATCGCCGCGGCCGTCGTACTGCCGTTCACGCACACGTTCGGCACGCCGGGCGACTGCAAGCTGATCGTCACCCCGGTCAAGCCGGACCCGACGCACCAGTACTGCGACGACAGCAAGGACCCGCGGGTCGTGGTCGACGGCACCATCACCATCAAGCCGGCAGACAACGTCGAGTACTACCTCGACGGCACCCTGACGGCTCCGGGAACCTACGTGGTCGCCCCCGGTGACCACGAGGTGACGATCAAGTTCGACGAGACGAAGTTCAAGCTCGATCCGAACTCGCACACCTTCCCGTTCAAGTTCACCATCAACCCCGGCCAGTGCCTGCCGACGCACCCGTTGCTGACGCCGGCCGCCGTGTCGACCCAGATCGGCTGCTTCACCGCCGGTTCGTACACCCTGTCGAACAACATCAACGACGCCAAGGCGGTCATCTGGACCGTCAACGGCTCGCAGGTGGCGCAGGGCAAGTACACGGTGTCGACCGCCGGCACCGTCACCATCACCGCAGCCCCGAACGCACCCGACTACGGGTTCAACCCGGGAGTGCAGACCAGCTGGACCGTCGACTTCAAGAAGCCGGCTGTCTGCGACGTCGAGACCCTCGCCCTGACCGGGCAGTCCCCCACGGGCCTGCTCATCGCGGCTGATCTGCTCGTCGTCGCCGGTCTGGCCATGTTCGCAATGCGCGCGGTCCGCCGCGGGCGCCTGCAGCAGGTCTAGCCGCTGAGAGCGGCGGCGCCGCGCCTCGTGGGCTGAGACACAGGGGCGCGGCGCCGTCTTCTCGATCGCTGATCGAGGAGCGGCGCTGGCGGCGGGTGCCGTGGCGGGCTGAGCGTCGGGACGACGCCGGTGGCGAGCTGAGAGCGCCGCCGTCGTGTCAGGCCCGTCGTGTCAGGCCGTTTCACCCTCCGAGGCGATGTGGCCGGCACCGCGGATATCCGGTTCGACCCGGATCCCGTACAGCGTGGCGAGGGCCGCGGCGAATTCTTCGCTGCGGCCCTCCGCTGCGAGACGGCGCGCACGCACTGACGGCTCGTGCAGCAGCACTCCCGCGAGGTGGCGCAGGGCCTGCTCGGTACGGGCGTCGTCGCCGCGGGCGCGCGAGCGTTCCAGTTCGGCGTCGAGCGCATCGAAGACGCGGCGGCGCATCGCCACGATGGCGGGGGCGGCGAGCGCTTCGGCGGCGAACTCGTCGGCGGCGGTGCCGACCAGCGCGCGTGCATCCGGTTCCAGTTCGGGGAGGGGGGCATGCAGCGCCAGCACCTCGAGGTCGATCAGCTCGACACCGGGGAGGGTACCCACGGGACGGGCGACGTTGCGCGGCAGGCCGAGATCGATGATCAGGCGGCGGCGGGCGTCGGGGATGTGGTCGGGGGTGACCTCGTACCGCGCGGTGCAGGTGATGACGACCTCGGCATCCCGGATAGCCTCGCGCAGATCGCTCTCGGCGCGGACGCCGTAGCGGGTGCCGAACTGCGCCGCGCGTCCGGTGGCCGAGAAGACCCGCAGATCGACGACGCCGCGGTCGCGCAGGGCGGAGATCGTGGTCGCGGCATACCGGCCGGTGCCGACGACGAGCACGCGGGCGGCGCTCCAGTCGGTGACGCGGGACGACGCCAGGTCGAGGGCGAGCCGTGCGATGGAACGGTCGGCGCCTCCGAGGTCGGCTGCGGCCCGCACCGAACGCGACGTATGCGTCGCCCGCTGGAACAGACGCTCGAGCCCGCTCGACGTGGTGCCCTCGACGCGGGCGCCGGCGAGCGCGCGCTGCACCTGCCCGGCGATCTCGTCTTCGCCGAGCACGAGCGATTCCAGGCCAGAGCTGACGGCGAACAGGTGGTGCGCGACGCCCGCACCGGCGTGCACCTCAGCGGTGGCGCGCAAGGCGTCGGCGTCGTCACCGACGGTCTCGGCGAGAGCGGCGAAGACGGCTTCGGTGGCGACTTCGACGGCGGCAGTGAGCGGCTCGTCCAGCTCGAGGTACGCCTCGAAGCGGTTGCAGGTGGCGAGGACGACGGCGCCGTGAACGAAGTCGGTGCCGGCCACCAGATCGCGCGCGGTGGTCTGCACGCCACGGCTGACCCGGTCGAGCAGATCGAAGTCCGTGGTGCGGTGGCTCGCGGTCACGCACAGAAGCACGGCCTCCAGCCTAAGCGCGCGGATCGAGGCGCCCGAGCCGACGTAGCCTGAGCGGGTGACCCTGCAGCCCGACCACCCGCTCGTCGACGGACGCACGAGAGACTCCGCGCTGATCCGCGCGTACCGCGGTGAGCGCGACGCGACCCCGCCGGTCTGGTTCATGCGCCAGGCCGGCCGCTCGCTGCCCGAGTACCGGTCGGTGCGCGAGGGCACCGAGATGCTCGACGCCTGCCTGACCCCCGAGCTCGCCAGCGAGATCACGCTGCAGCCGGTTCGGCGGCACCGGGTGGATGTCGCGATCTTCTTCAGCGACATCGTCGTGCCCGTGAAGCTGGCCGGCATCGACGTGCGCATCGCGCCCGGTCGCGGGCCGGTGCTCGACTCCCCGATCCGCTCGGCGTCCGACGTGCTGAAGCTGCGCCCGATCGATCCGGATGCGCTGGCCCCGATCCGCGAGGCAGTGGCGATGACGGTGGCGCAGCTGGGCGGCACGCCGCTGATCGGCTTCGGCGGAGCCCCGTACACGCTGGCGTCGTATCTCGTCGAGGGCGGGCCGTCGAAGGATCAGCTGCGGGCACGGGCGATGATGTACGCCGACCCGCACGCCTGGGCGGCGCTGCTCAACTGGTGCGCCGACGTCACGGGCGCGTTCCTGCGCGCGCAGGTCGAGGCGGGCGCGAGCGCCGCACAGCTCTTCGATTCGTGGATCGGGTCGCTGTCGCGCCGCGACTACCAGAAGCGGGTCTCGCCGCATTCGCGCCGGGCGTTCGATGCGCTGCGTGGGCTTCCGGTGCCACGGGTTCATTTCGGCGTCGGCAGCGGGGAGGTGCTCGACCTGCTCCCGTCGATCGGGGCGGAGGTGGTCGGGGTCGACTGGCGGCTGCCGCTCGACGTGGCGAGCGAGCGTCTCGGCGGCACGGTCCCGCTGCAGGGAAACCTCGACCCGGCGCTCCTGGCTGCGCCGTGGGCGACCGTCGAGGCGCACATCGACGACGTGGTGGAACGCGGCCGCGCGGCTCCCGCGCATGTTCTCAACCTGGGTCACGGTGTGCCCCCGGAGACCGACCCCGATGTGCTGACCCGCATCGTGGCCCACGTGCACGGCGAGTCCGATGGCGACGCCTGATCGCGCCGTCGTCGTGGGCGGTGGCCTCGCGGGGCTGATTGTCGCCCGTCGGCTCGCGCTCGAGGGTTCCGAGGTCGTCGTGCTCGAGGCATCGGACCGGCTGGGTGGCCAGCTGGCCCGCCACACGGTGGCCGGCATCCCGCTCGACGCGGGCGCGGAGGCGTTCGCAACGCGGTCCGGCACGGTCGCCCGGCTGGCCAGGGCACTGGGTCTCGGCGACGACATCGTCGATCCGGCTCCGGCGCCCGCGTGGCTGCACCGTGCCGACGGCACGGCCGTCGCTCTTCCGGCGACGAGCGTGCTGGGCATCCCCGGCGTCCCGCTCGCCACCGATGTGATCAGGGCGATCGGCTGGCGTGCCGCCTGGCGGGCGCAGCTCGACACCTTGATGCTCGGGCAGTTCGGCAGCCGGTCGCGCACTCTCGGTGAGCTGGTGCGTCGTCGCATGGGCGCCGGGGTGCTCGACGGTCTGGTGGCCCCGGTGGTGCGGGGAGTTCATTCGGCGCACCCCGACGAACTCGACCTCGACGCGGCGTCGCCGGGATTGCGGCGCGCGTTCCTGCGCGAGGGCAACCTGGCGTCGGCGGTGCGCAGTCTGCGCGGGCCGTCGGCGGCGGGCTCGCAGGTGGCCGGCATCCGCGGCGGGGTGTTCCGGCTGGTGGATGCGCTGACCGATGAGCTGCAGCGCTTCGGGGTCGAGTTGCGCACGGGTGAGCGTGTGGTGTCGGCAGACCACGTCGGCGTGGAGTTGGAGTCGGGCGAACGGGTGACCGGTTCGGTGGTCGTCGCCGCGCCGGGTGTCACCGGCGAGCCGGATGCGGGTCGGGTCGTCAGTCTCGTCACGCTCGTGGTCGCCGCGCCCGAACTCGATGCCGCACCGCGAGGCACGGGCGTGCTGGTCGCGGCCGGCGCCGACGTGCAGGCACGCGCTCTCACTCACGTCACCGCGAAGTGGCCGTGGGTGGCCGAGCTGGCGGGCGGACGCCACGTGCTGCGCCTGTCGTACGACGGAGTCGCCCCCGGTGACGCGGTCGCGCGCGCGGGTCGCGACGCCGCGACGCTGCTCGGCGTCGGCATCCCGGCACCGGATGACGCCGCGGTCGTCACCTGGGAACGGGCTGCGCCTCGGACGCATGCCGTTGACGGAATGCATTACGTGGGGGAGTCTGTATCTGGGACCGGTATCGCCGCCGTCGTCGCTCAGGCAGACCAGCTTCCCGCCGGTCTGCACCCGCCCGTTGAGGGCGGGAGCGACACGGAGCCGCAGGGCTAGGCTGACACCGACCGACCGTCCCGCCGAAGACTGGAGTCATCGTGAAAGGCAAGATCCTGTTCGTGGCCGGACTGGGCCTCGGGTATGTGCTCGGCACTCGCGCCGGGCGCGAGAAGTACGACGAACTGCGCAGTGCCGCACTGAAGGTCTGGAACGACCCGCGCGTGCAGAAGCAGGTGGATGCGGTCGAGGACTTCGTCAAAGACAAGGCCCCCGAGGTGGCCGACTTCGTGAGCGACAACGCGAAGAAGGTCGTGGCGCAGGTCTCGGGCAAGAAGCCCGCGGTCAAGAAGCCCACGACGACTCGCAAGACCTCCACCAGCTCTAGCTGAGCGGCGCCGTCATGACGACGCCCATCGCACCCACGCCGCGCAAGCGGTCGTTGATCGACCTGATCACCAGCATCCCGATGCTGGTCAGCGATCTCGTCACGCGCGAGATCGACCTGCTCAAGGCCGAGATGATCGCCAAGGTCAAGGCGCTGGGCATCGGTGCGGGCATGATCGCGGTTGCGGTCGTGATCCTGCTCGGCATGCTGGGCGTGCTGCTGACCGCGGCGATCCTCGCTCTCAGCGAGGTGATGCCGGGCTGGCTCGCCGCCCTCCTCGTCGCGGCGGTGCTGCTGATCATCGCCGTGATCCTCGGTCTCATCGGCTACGGGGTGCTCAAGAAGGGCATCCCCCCGGTGCCGACCGAATCAATCGACAGTCTCAAACGCGACTACCAAGCCATCAAGGGAATCGGAAAGCGGAGGACCACCCCATGAGCATCCCCTCGACTGCAAAGGCCCAGGCCCAGAAGGCACGCGACGAACTCGCGAGCGCCCTCGACGCCATCGAAGACAAGCTGAACGTGCCGAAGCGTGCACAAGAACTCGGCAAGCAGGCGGTGACCGCCTACGAGAAGAACCCGGTGCCGTTCATCATCGGCGGCGTCGCCGTCGCCGTGGTGGCCGTCGGGCTGCTCGCCTGGGCGATCTTCGGCCCCGACGACGACTAGGCGCGCGGCCACGGTTGACGCTTCCTCCGCGATTCGCGCCCCGCGCGCGAGCGGGGGAGGATAGGGGCGATGAGCGACGCCCCTCCCGATGAGCTGCCCGTCGGCTACGCCCTGTGGGCGGTGCTGCGCCGTGATCCGGCTCGGGTCGCGCGGGTGGGCGAGCTCTCTGAGGCGGTGCGCGAACTCGAGTCACACGGATCGACGTTGCGCGGCATCTACGACGTCTCGGGCCTGCGTGCCGACGCCGATCTGATGTTCTGGCTCACCGGGCCCGACGCCGCTGGGCTGCAGGCGGCCCTGCGCAGCATCCGGCGCACGGTGCCCGAGCTCCTGCCCACCTGGAACGCGCTCGGCGTGCACCGCGAGGCGGAGTTCAGTCGCGCGCACGCGCCCGCCTTCCTCCGCGGCCTGCCGCCGAAGGAGTGGGTGGCCGTCTATCCGTTCGTGCGCAGCTACGAGTGGTACCTGCTGCCCGAAGACGAGCGTCGCGCGATGCTCGCCGACCACGGCCGCAAAGGCTCGGAGTACCCGGCCGTGCAGGCCAACACGGTCGCGAGCTTCGCGCTCGGCGACTACGAGTGGATCTTGGCGCTCGAGGCCGACGACCCGCGCGAGCTGGTCGACCTGATGCGCCACCTGCGCAACACCGAGGCCCGCCGCCACGTGCGTGACGAGGTGCCGTTCTTCACGGGGCGGCGCATCGACCCGGCCGAGGTCGCCGAGGTGCTGAGGTGAAGTACGACGCGGTGATTCTGGCTGGGTTCGGCGGTCCCGAGGGGCAGGATGACGTGCTCCCCTTCTTGCGGAATGTCACGCGTGGTCGCGGTATCCCCGACGCCCGGCTCGAAGAGGTCGCGCACCACTACCGGCACTTCGGCGGAGTCAGCCCGATCAACGCGCAGAATCGTGCCCTGAAAGCCGCGCTCGAGGCCGAGCTCGCCGACCGTTCCCTCGACCTGCCGGTGTTCTGGGGCAACCGCAACTGGCAGCCGTACCTGCCCGACGCTCTGCGCGAGGCGCATTCGGCGGGCCACCGCACGGTGCTCGGCCTGGTCACCAGCGCGTACTCGTCGTACTCGGGGTGCCGTCAATACCGCGAGGACTTCGCGGCCGCGCTCGCCGAGACCGGGCTCGAGAGCGAGCTGCAGGTCGACAAAGTGCGTCAGTACTTCGACCACCCCGGCTTCGTGCAGCCGTTCGTCGACGGCGTGCGCTCCGCGATCGCCGAGTTGACCGACCGGGGCTTCGCGGCCGAGGCGATCCGCGTGCTGTTCGCCACCCACAGCATCCCGGTTCAGGATGCGGAGCACAGCGGTCCGGACGGCCACGCCTACGAGCAGCAGCACCTCGCCGTCGCGGAGGTCGTGATGACCGAGGCCGGAGCGCTGGGCGGAGGCCAAGACATCGGCTGGGAGCTCGTCTATCAGAGCCGGTCGGGCGCGCCCTCGCAGCCCTGGCTCGAGCCCGATGTCAACGACGTCATCGCCGACCTACCTGCCCGCGGAGTTGAGGCGATCGTCATCGTTCCGCTCGGGTTCGTGAGCGACCACATGGAGGTGCTCTGGGACCTCGACACCGAGGCGATGGAGACCGCCGAACGCGTCGGGATCGTCGCGCTGCGCACCCCGACCCCGGGCGTCGATCCGGCATTCGTCAGCGGCCTCGTCGACCTGATCGTCGAGCGCCTCGACGACACCCCCGACGCCGAACGTCCGGCGCAGACCGAGCTCGGGCCGTGGTTCGACGTGTGCCGGCCGGGCTGCTGCGAGAACGTCAGGCTCGGGTTCAAGCCCGCGATCGCGGGGTTGGCGCCGTGAGGCTCGGAACGCGCGGCAGCCCCCTCGCCCTCGCCCAGGCGACGCCGGTCGCCCAGAAACTCGGCGCCGAACTGGTGATCATCGAGTCGGACGGCGACCGTTCGAACGACTCGCTCGCCGAGCTGGGCGGCACCGGCATCTTCGCGACCGCCCTGCGCACCGCGTTGCTCGCGGGCGAGGTGGATGTGGTGGTGCACTCGTACAAAGACCTTCCGACTGCGGCGGCGGCAGGCCTGGTCGTCGCGGCGGTCCCGAAGCGTTCGGATGCCCGCGACGCCCTGTGTGCGGTCGACGGCCTCGTCCTCGACACGCTCGCGCCGGGGGCTCGCGTCGGAACGGGGTCTCCGCGCCGGCGGGCGCAACTGTTGGCCCGGCGTCCCGATCTCGAGGTCGTCGACATCCGGGGCAACGTCGATTCGCGGCTCGCGCGGGTGGGAACGGATCTCGACGCCGTGGTGCTCGCCGCTGCCGGGCTCGATCGGCTGGGCCGCCTCGACGCGGCGAGCGAGTTCTTGGGCATCGACGGCTGGCCGACGGCCCCCGCGCAGGGTGCGCTCGCGGTCGAGGTTCGTGCCGGCGACGAGAAGTCGGTCGCCAAACTCGAGCACCGGCCGTCGCGGCTCGCCGCCGAGGCGGAGCGCGGAGTCCTCGCCCGGCTCGAGGCCGGGTGCTCGGCGCCGATCGGCGCGCACGCCCTGCTCGACGACGGCCTGTTGTTCCTCAGCGCTCGCGTCTATTCGGTCGACGGTTCCCGGCAGCTGACCGCCGCCCACGCCCTCTACCCCGAAGACGTGCTGCACCCCGCCGACGACTTGGCCGAACGCGTATCGGCCGAGCTGCTCGCTGCGGGCGCCGCCGAACTCGCGCCGCCGGGGGGTTCCTCGTCATGAGTGCAGACAAGCCGCTCAGCGGGTGGCGTGTGCTGGTGCCGCGCGGCGGCAACTGGGGCGACGGTGTCGCGGCGACCCTGCGCGGGTATGGCGCCGTTCCGGTGATCGCGCCGCTCATCAACTTCGCCAGCGCCGAAGACCCGACGCCACTCGCCAACGCGCTGCACGAACTGCAAGACGGTCAGTACGACTGGCTCGTCATCACGAGCGCCACCACCGTCGACGTGCTCAGCGGCCAGGGCGTCAAGGTGCCCGAGTCGACGCGCATCGCGGCGGTCGGTGAGACCACCGGCGCCGCGCTCCAGCTCGCGGGCTACCGAGTCGACTTCGTGCCGCACGCCGACAACTCCGCCCGTGGTCTCGTCAAGGAATGGCCGGCCAGCGAGATCCGCGGTCGCGTGCTCATCCCGCAGTCCGACGTCGCCGAACCGACACTCGTCGCGGGACTCTCGCGTCTCGGCTTCGCCGTCGAGTACGTCACCGCGTACCGCACCATCGGAGTGCCGGTCGCGCCCGCCGTCAGGGCCGACCTGGAGTCGGGACGAATCCGCGGTGTGCTGGTCACGTCGGGCAGCGTTGCGCGCCAGCTGGCCGAGCAGCTTCCCGAGCTGCCCGCCGACACGGTCATCGCCTGCATCGGCCCGCGCACCGCGTTCGACGCCCGCGCCGCCGGCTTGCCGGTGCACGTGATCGCCGAGGAGCGTTCGGCCGACTCCCTCATCGACGCGCTGGTCGACTACGTGGTGAACGGATGATCGTTCGCCCGCGCCGGTTGCGTGCAACCCCGGCGATGCGCCGGCTCGTGCAGCAGACGCGGGTGAGCCCGGCGCAGCTGATTCTGCCGATGTTCGTGCGCGAGGGCGCGAGCGAGCCGGTGCCGATCTCGTCGATGCCGGGCGTCGTGCAGCACTCGCTCGATTCGCTGCGCGCAGAACTGGGCCGCGCCGCCGCTGCCGGGATCGGCGGCGTGATGCTCTTCGGAGTACCCGAGCACAAAGATGCGATCGGGACCGGCGCGACCGACCCTGACGGCATCCTGAATGTCGCCACGCGAGCGGCCGTCGCCGAGGTCGGCGATGCGCTGGTCGTGCAGACCGACCTGTGCCTCGACGAGTTCACCGACCACGGGCAGTGCGGGGTGCTGGACCCACGGGGGCGTGTTGACAACGACGCCACCCTCGAGCGCTACCGCGACATGGGCGTCGCGCAGGCGGAGGCCGGTTCGGCGCTGCTCGGACTGTCGGGGATGATGGACGGCCAGGTCCGGGCCGTGCGCGAAGCTCTGGATACGGCGGGTCACACCGACACCGCCCTGCTCGGTTACGCGGCAAAATACGCGTCCGCGTTCTACGGACCGTTCCGCGAGGCGGTGCAGTCGTCGCTAGAGGGCGACCGGCGCTCGTATCAGCTCGATCCGGCGAACCGGCGCGAGGGCGCGCGCGAAGTGCTGCTCGATGTCGACGAGGGGGCCGACATCGTGATGGTGAAGCCGGCGATGTCGTATCTCGACGTACTCGCCGAGGCGGCCGCGGCATCCCCGGTGCCGGTCTGGGCGTACCAGGTGAGCGGCGAATTCGCGATGATCGAGGCGGCCGCCGCGAACGGCTGGATCGACCGCGAGCGCGCGATCGACGAGTCGCTGGTGTCGATCGTGCGGGCCGGTGCCGAAGCGGTGCTCACCTACTTCGCCGTCGAGGCGGCTGAGCGGTGGGCCCGATGACGCGGCTTCCCGGCTCGGGGGTGGTACCGCGCGCGTTCGCGCTCGCGGTGCTCGTCATCGTGACCGGGTTCCTCGTGTGGTGGGTCTCGACCGGCGCAAACGTGCTGGGGAACCCCCTCCCGTACGTGATCGAGGCGGGTGTCGTCGCCCTGGCCGTGCGCTCGCTGTTCGTCGGGGTGCTGTTCGACGGCGACGCCGTGCTGGTGCGTGCGTGGTTCCGCACCTACCGGTACGGGCCGGGTGAGCTGAAGCAGGTCGCGGCGCTTCCGTACTGGAAGTTCCTCGACCCGAAAGACCCGATCCTCTCGCTGCTGAAGTTCACGCCCACGCAGGGCTGGGTGCGCGAGGTCGCGGCGACGGTGTCGTGGAAGGACCGCACCCTCGCCCAGGCGGTCGCGATCCGGCGCCACCTCGGCAGCGAGGACGCGGCGTGACCTCCAGCGGCGTGCCCACCAACGATGACGCCGCCCGCCGCGCCCGCGCGGTGATCCCGGGAGGCGTGAACTCGCCGGTGCGGGCGTACGGGTCGGTGGGCGGCACTCCGCGCTCGATCGCGAGCGCGCGGGGCGCCACCGTGACCGACGTCGAGGGGCGCGAGTACGTCGACCTGGTCATGTCGTGGGGCCCGGCGCTGCTCGGGCACGCCCACCCCGAGGTGGTCGAAGCCGTGCGGGCGGCGGCGGGTCGCGGGCTGTCGTTCGGGGCGCCGACGCCCGGTGAGACCGAGCTCGCCGAGCTGGTGCGCGAGCGGCTCTGCGTCGACGGAACCCGCGGCATCGAGAAGCTGCGGCTGGTGTCTACCGGTACCGAGGCGACGATGACCGCGATCCGTCTGGCCCGCGGCGCGACCGGACGCGACCTGCTCATCAAGTTCGCCGGTCACTATCACGGCCACTCCGACGGTCTGCTCGCCGAGTCGGGGTCGGGGGTCGCGACCCTCGGCCTGCCGGGTTCGGCCGGCATCCCCGAGCGCGTTGCCGCGCAGACGCTCGTCCTCCCGTACAACGATCTGGATGCCGTCCGGGCCGCGTTCGCCGCGCACCCGGGCAAGGTGGCGGCCATCATCACCGAGGCGGCCGGCGCGAACGCTGGCGTGCTCACCCCGTCACGCGGTTTCAACCGCGCCCTCGCCGGGCTCGCGAAAGAGAACGGTGCGCTGCTGATCCTCGACGAGGTGCTCACCGGATTCCGCGTGGGGCCGGCCGGCTGGTGGGGACTCGAGGCGAGCAAAGTCGTTCCCGACGGACTCGGCTGGACGCCTGACCTGGTCACGTTCGGAAAGGTGCTCGGGGGCGGGATGCCGCTCGCGGCGCTGGGCGGCCGCGCCGGCATCCTCGATCTGCTCGCCCCCGCGGGGCCGGTGTACCAGGCGGGCACGCTGAGCGGCAACCCGATCGCGGTCGCGGCGGGCATCGCCGCGCTGCGCCTCGCGACCCCCGAGGTGTACGCCCAGGTCGACCGCGCGGCCGACCGCCTCTCGGCGGAGGTGTCGTCGGCCCTGACCGCCGAGGGCGTCGCGCACGTCATCTCGCGGGCCGGAAGCCTGTTCTCGCTCGCGTTCGGTGCCGCGCCGATCCGCGACTATGACGATGCGCGGGCGCAGGACGCGTGGCGCTATCCGCCGTTCTTCCACGCGATGCTCGACGCCGGGGTTTCGCTGCCGCCGTCGGTCTACGAGGCGTGGTTCCTGTCGGCGGCGCATGATGACGCGATGCTCGGGCGCATCATCGACGCCCTGCCCGCGGCGGCGCGGGCCGCGGCCGCCGCCCACCCGGCTTAGCCGGCTGACGCTCCCAGGATCAGCAGCACGACGCCGATCAGCGGCGCGAGCCCCTGGATCAGGGCCGAGCGGGCCAGCTTCGGGTTCGAGCTGAGCAGCACGACCGCCGCGAGCACCATGCACAGCGGAGCGAAGATGGCGAGCGCAAAGCCGGCCTGAGCGACCCCGCTCGCGGCGATGAGCACCAGGCCCGTGGCGGTGCCGAGCGCGAGGAACAGGTTGTAGAAGCCCTGGTTGAACGCCAGCGGTCGCATCAGCTCGGCGTCCTCGGCCGACCTCACGCCGAACACGCGGCGGGTCGACTCCTTCGACCACTGCACGCTCTCGAGCACGAAGATGTACACGTGAATGAGCGCCGCGATGGCGGCGAACACGGTTCCGGCGATGACGAGTGCGTTCATGCCCGCCAGGCTACGCCCGCACGTCGACGACGATGCGACCTGTCGTCTTGCCGGCCAGCATCGATTCGGCGCTCGCAACCACGGCATCCAGGTCGATGGATGCCGTGAGCGAGTCGAGCAGGTCGAGATCGAGCCGCTCGTCGAGCAGCTTCCAGGCACGTTCGCGCTGTGCACGAGGCGTGAAGACGGAGTTGATGCCGACCAGCGACACCGCCCGCAGGATGAACGGCATCATGCTCGCCGGCACGTCGGTCGCCGACGCCAGACCGCATGCGGTGACGGTGCCGCCGTACCGGGTCTGGCTGAGCAGGTTCGAGAGGATCGTTCCGCCGACCGTGTCGATCGCGCCGGCCCAGCGTTCGCTCTGCAACGGCTTGCCGGGCTGCTCGAACTCGGCGCGGTCGAGGATCGTCGTGGCGCCCAGGCGGCGCAGGTACTCGTGTTGATCGGCCTTCCCGGTCACGGCGGCGACCGGGGTGCCTGCGGCGGCGAGCAGCATGATCGCGATCGAGCCGACCCCGCCGGTGGAACCCGTCACGACGACCTCGCCGTCGCCGATGCACTCGAGCGCGAGCACGCTGAGCGCGGCCGTGTAGCCGGCGGTGCCGACCGCGGCGGCCTGCGCATCGGTGAACCGTGCCGGCACCGGAATCAGCCACTCCTCCGGAACGCGGGCGACCTCGGCGAGCCCGCCGTCGTGCGTCTCGCCCAGACCGCACCCGTTCACCAGCACGCGCTCGCCGTCGTCGCGGCGGGTGCCGACGAGGTCGATGCCGGCGATCAGCTTCTCGGCACGGATGACGCCGGGGCGGCCCGTGACCGCGAGCGCATCCTTGTAGTTGATCGACGAGTGCGTGACGTCGATCACGACCCCGTCGCCCACCCCGGATTCATCGAGCTCGACGACCTTCGCCTCTTCGCCCTTGACCACCTGCAACGCGCGCATGCACCCATCTAGCCACGAAACGGCGTGAATGGTGGGTGCGAATCGGGACGCACCCGCCATTCGCGCCGTCTCGGCACCACGCCGCCGCGCGCTACCCGAAGAGGACGGCGGCCTCGTCGTAGCGGGATTGGGGGACGACCTTCAGGCGGCCCAGGGCGTCTTCGAAGGGGACGTTGACGATCTGGGTGCCGCGCAGGGCGACCATGCGACCCCAGTGCTTCGCGCGGATCGACTCGATCGCGGCCATGCCGTAGCGGGTGGCGAGCACCCGGTCGTACGCGGTCGGGGTTCCGCCTCGCTGGATGTGACCCAACGTGGTCGAGCGGGTCTCGATGCCGGTGCGCTGCTCGATCTCGGGTGCCAGCTGGTCGCCGATGCCGCCGAGGCGCGGCCGGCCGAAGGCGTCGAGCCCGCGTTCGGAGTGCGCATCGTCCATGGTGTCGAGCTTGAAGCCCTCGGCGACGGCGATCAGCGGCGCGCGTCCCCGGTCGCGGGCACCCTCGACCCATTCGCAGATCTGCTCGATCGAGGTGCGCTGCTCGGGGATCAGGATCGCGTGGGCGCCGGCCGCCATGCCCGAGTGCAGCGCGATCCAGCCGACGTGCCGGCCCATCACCTCGGCGACCATGCAGCGCCCGTGGGAGTCGCCGGTGGTGCGCAACCGGTCCATGGCATCCGTCGCGATCTGCACGGCGGTGTCGAAGCCGAACGTGTAATCGGTGGCCGAGAGGTCGTTGTCGATGGTCTTCGGCACGCCGACGATCTTGATGCCGGCGTCGGTGAGGCGCTTCGCCGCGGCGAGCGTGCCTTCGCCACCGATCGCGATCAGCGAGTCAACGCCCTTTTCTGCCATGACCTCGGCGATGCGTTCCGGACCGCCGCCGTTCTCGAACGGGTTGGTGCGCGAGGTGCCCAGGATGGTGCCGCCCTGCTTCGAGATGCCCATCACCTGGGGGCGGCCGAGGGGCATGGTGTCGCCCTCGACGAGGCCCTTCCAGCCGTTGCGGAAGCCGACGAATTCCATGTCGTGCAGCTTGCTGCCGGTGAACACGGCCGCGCGGATCACCGCGTTCAGGCCGGGGCAGTCTCCGCCGCTTGTCAGGATGCCGATACTCATCGCGTCCATTCTGGCCCATAGCGCGCGGCGTACCTCACTGGCAAGCCAGTCGCGCTGTGACCCCGGTCGTCGCTAGAGTCTGGACGGTGCCCGACCTGGCGGCGCCACTCTCGACTCCAAGGAGAAAAATGACCACCCCCGCTCCCATGCCCGCCGCGGCCGCACCCGTCGTCCCCGGCAAGACCCTCGGTATCGTCGCGCTGATCCTGGCGATCGTTGCCGCTCCCGTCGGCGCGATCCTCGGATTCGTCGCCAAGGCGCAGTCAAAGCCCGCCGGCGTCAAGAACACGCCGGCGACCGCCGCGATCGTCATCGGCATCATCCTGACCGTCCTCTGGATCTTCCTGTTCATCGTCCTGCCGGCGATCATCCTGGCTGCGGGTGGCGGCGTGTGCACGGTCACCATCGACGGGGTGTCGCAGCCCTGCTGACGCATGACTAGAGAGCCGGGGTCGACGATGGAGTCGGCCCCGGCTCTCTGCGTGTCCGGGCGCGGCGTTAGGGTGGCGACGATGATGCCGCTCACCACCACCTACCGCCCGCGCGGCGAGGTGTCGCTGCGGCTGACGCTCGGGCCGCTCGCCCAGGGGCGCTCCGATCCGACCTTCCAGCGTGATGCGTCGGGCATCTGGATGACGATGGCGACCCCCGCGGGAGCCGCCACCCTGCTGCTGCGTGCGATTGCCTCCGTGATCGACGCGACCGCGTGGGGACCCGGCGCCGACCACGCTCTGGCGCAGGTGCCCGACCTGTGCGGCGACGCCGACGACGACGCAGGATTCGATCCGTCGCTGCACCCCGTCGTCGCGGAGCTGCACCACCGCACCCCCGGCCTGCGCCTGACGCGCGCCCGCCGCATCCTCCCGTTCCTCGTCCCGACGATCCTCGGCCAGAAGGTCACCGGCATCGAGCAGAAGCGCGCCTGGCGCGAGCTGGTGTCCCGCCACGGAGAGCCGGCGCCCGGTCCCGCGCCGTCCGGCATGCGGGTGGCTCCGCCCGCGTCGGTGTGGCGCCGCATCCCGTCGTGGGAGTGGCATCGCGCCGGTGTCGGGCCGCAGCGCTCCGACACGGTGATGCGAGTGGTCGCGGTGGGCGATTCGCTCGAGCGGGCGGTGGGCGTGGATGCCGCGGAGGCGTCGCGACGGCTGCGGACGATTCCGGGGGTCGGGGTGTGGACGGCGCACGAGGTCGTGCAGCGATCGCACGGAGACGCGGACTCGGTGAGCGTGGGAGATTTCCACGTCTCGAAGCGGGTGGGGTGGGCGCTGGCCGGCGAGCGGGTCGACGACGATGGCATGCTCGAACTGCTCGCGCCGTGGGCCGGTCACCGTCAACGTGTGGTGCGCCTGATCGAGGCGGCGGGGATCGGATACGAGCGGCACGGGGCACGCATGACGATCGTCGACAACAGGGGGCGCTGATGGACCTGATCCGGCGGTATCTGCGAATGTTCCGCATCCAGCTCGCCGCTCGCCGCGGTCGGCGCATCGGCCTGCACGACGTCGCGACGCGACGCGAGCGGGTGTGGCCGACCGACATCGACGAGCTGCGGCACATGAACAACAGCGTGTACCTCGGGCTGCTCGACCATGCCCGACTCGACCTGCTGTTGCGATCGGGTGCGTGGGCGGCGATCCGCGCAGCCGGTATCTACCCGGTGGTGACCACGCAGACCATCAGCTACCGCAAGTCGCTTGAGCTCGGGGACCGCTACGAGATCGAGACGCGAATCGCCGGATACGACGAGCGGCAGGTCTACATCGAGCAGCGGTTCGTGCGTGCGGGTGAGGTGACGGCGGTCGCCTACGTCGCCGGCCGGTTCCTGCGCGACCGTTCCACCGCCGGGCGCACCGGAGTGGTCACGATGGCCGAGCTCGGAGAGGTGACCGGCGTCGATGTGGCGGCACGCCCCATCCCGGCCTGGATGTCTGCCTGGGCGCAGGCGACGCGGCTCCCGAGCACTCGGGAGCCCGCGCCGAGCGAGTGGGACTAGCCGATCGTCACCTGCGTGAGGTTCGCCGGGTCGAACCGCACCGGCAGAGTCTTGCCGACCTGCCAGTTGCCGAGCGCCGCGGCAGAGATCATCTGACGGTGCACCACCTGGAACGGCGGCTGCGAGTCTGAGACCACGTCGAAGGTGACGTCGTAGATCGACGCCTCCTGAAACTTCTCACCCGTGTCGACCAGTTTCGCCACCGTGCCGGTGCCTCGGGTGGCTGCCGCCATGCCCTGCATGTTGTCGAACGGGTTGAAGCTCTGCCCGTTCACTCCCTGCGGCACGCCGGCGGCCTGCATCGCCTTCGCGGCCTCCGCGGCGTCGGCGGCCATGCCGATGCCCTGCACGACGCCCGGCCGCTTGTTGTCTTTGGTCGCATCAAAGATGCGGCCCACGTCGTCGAAGACGCCCATGACTCCTCCTATTTGAAGGGCTTGTCGCCGAAGGCGACCTTGTTCTTGTCGGCCGGGTCGATGCGCCCGTCCATGGTGGTGCCGTCGGCGTAGCCGCTGATCACCTGGGAGGGGATGATCTCCTCCTTCTTGACGGTGTACGCCTTGCCGCCGTCGGGAGTCACCTCCAGCTCGAGCAGGTAGGTGTCGTTGCTGGCGACCTTCCTGCCGAGGTCGGTCTTGCCCTTGATGGTGATCTTGGCTTTGTCGCCGACCGTCAGGATGCGGTTCTGCTCGTCGGCCTGCGCCATCAAGGCGGCCTGGTCGGCCTGCATCGCGCCCATGTTGCCGACCTGTTCGCCCATGGTCGCGCCGTAGCCCGACTCGGCCATCAGCTTGTCGGCCATCGCCTGCGCGTCGGCGGCCTGTTTCGCCCAGTCGCCGCCCGCTGCGTCGAATGCTCCCATCATGTGCTCCCTTGCTCGGTGGCAGCCAGACTAGTGCGAGCCTTCGAGCACCGCCATGGCCGCGTTGTGGCCTCCGAGCCCGCTGACGGCGCCGCCGCGCACGGCACCCGAGCCGCACAGCAGGATTCCGTCGTGCGCGGTCGCGACGCCCCACCGAGCGGCAGGTGTCGACAGGTCGGCGTCGTCCTCGGCGAACGGCCACGACAGCGGACCGTGGAAGATGTTGCCCCCGGGCATGTGCAGCGCGTGCTCGATGTCGAGCGTGGTCTTCGTCTCGACGCACGGGTTGCCGTCACCATCGGTGAGCAGCACGTCGGCCAGGGGCTCGGCGAGCACGGCGTCGAGCGACGCGAACACGGCGGCCTGCAGCTCGGCGCGCCGGGCGTCGTTGGTCTGCTCGGTGACGAGGCGGTCGGGCGCGTGCAGCCCGAACACCGTCAGAGTGTGCGCGCCCGAGGCGCGCAACTCGGGGCTCAGGATGCTGGGGTCGGTCAGCGAGTGGCAATAGATCTCCACGGGCAGCGGGCTCGGGATGCCGCCGCCGGCCGCCGCGTCGTAGGCCCGGTCGAGTGCGGCCCAGCCCTCGTTCGCATGGAAGGTCCCTCCGAATGCCGCCGCGGCATCCAATGCGGTGTCGCGCAGCCGCGGCAGGCGCTTCAGCAGCAGGTTCACCTTGACCTGCGCGCCCTCCGGCTTCGCGGGAGGGGTCTCACCCAGCAGCCGCGCCAGCTCGTAGGGAGCGACGTTCGCCAGCACCGTGCCCGCATGGATGGTGCGGTCGCCGACGGTCACGTCGCCGTCGGGGGTGATCGCGGTCACCTCGGCGTCGCGCACCAGCGTCGCACCCGCGTCGACCGCTGCCCGCCACAGTGCACCGCTGACGGCGCCCATGCCGCCGACGGGCACGTCCCAGTCGCCGGTGCCGCCGCCGATCACGTGGTACAGGAAGCAGCGGTTGCCCGCGAGGGTGTCGTCGACGTTGGGCGCGAAGGTGCCGATGAGTGCATCGGTGAGCACGACCCCACGCACGAGGTCGTCGGCGAAGTCACGCGCGATGGCGGTGCCGATCGGGTTCTCGATCAAGTCGTTCCAGAGCGCGTCGTCGCCGACGAGGCGGCGCACCTCGGAACGCGTCGCGAGCGGTTCGGTCACGGTCGGAAAGAGTGCCTTGGCCGCGCGATCGGTGCCCGCATAGAAGCGGTCCCAGGCCGCGGCATCCTGTTTCGCCCCGACCGCGGCGAATGACGCAGCGGTGGCCGCGGGGTCGCCGGTGTCGACCAACAGCCCGGTGTCAGTGCCGGGCAGCGGCGTGTACGACGAGTACCGGCGCCGGGCGAGCCGGATGTCGAGCTTCAGGTCGCGGATGATCGCCTGCGGCAGCAGGCTGACCAGATACGAGTAGCGCGAGAGCCGCGCATCGACGCCGGGGAACGCGGGGGCCGAGACGGCGGCCCCGCCGAAGGCGTCGAGGCGCTCGAGCAGGACGACACTCTTGCCGGCGGCGGCCAGGTATGCAGCGGCGGTGAGCCCGTTGTGGCCTCCGCCGACGACGACGACGTCGGCCCGGTCGGGAAGGACGCTCACGCGGCCGGGACGGTGGCGCGGGCCTCGTCGGCGACGATCTCGCACGCCTCGGGATTCATCGCGTCGAGGATGCGCCGTGACGCGGTACCGAGGGCGGCCTTCTCGGGCTCGTGCAGCTGATCGAAGAACAGGGCGCGGATCTTGGCCGCGTGGTCGGCGCTCGCGTCGCGCAGCACACGGCGGCCTTCGTCGGTGAGCCCGACCCAGGTGCCGCGGCCGTCGGTGGCGCAGTCGGTGCGCTCGACCAGGTCGCGCGCCTCCATGCGGGTGACCTGGTGCGAGACCCGGCTCTTCTCCCACGCCAGCAGTTCGGCGAGCTCGCCCGTGCGCAGCTGCTGCTGCGGACGCTCGGAGAGCATGATCAGCACGCTGAAATCGGCTTGCGAGATGCCGGCGTCGCGCTGCAGCTGGCGGTCGAGCTCGCGCGCGAGGTGGCGGTGCATGGTCACGAACTCGCGCCAGAGCTGCCAATCCTGCTCGTTGACATCGAGAACCGGCGACATGTCATCCATGTTAGCGACCGCATTTGGTTGACGTGTCATAGACTATGGATAAGGTTGACACATCACCCATCTACGAAGGAGTTCCGCGCATGTCGCAGGTCCGCATCGGCATCATCATCGGCAGCACCCGTCCCGGCCGAGTCGGGGAGACGGTCGCGAAGTGGGTGCTTGAGCACGCCACACAGCGCGATGACGCCGAGTACGAGCTCGTCGACCTTCTCGACTACTCGCTGCCTCACCTCGACGAGGCCGTCCCCGCCTCGCGCGGGATGTACTCCAACGAGCACACCCGCGCCTGGGCCGACAAGATCGCCTCGTTCGACGGCTTCGTGTTCGTGACCCCCGAGTACAACCACTCCACCAGCGGCGCCCTCAAGAACGCTATCGACTTCATCTACGGCGAGTGGAACAACAAGGCCGCGGCTCTGGTCAGCTACGGCGTCCACGGCGGCGTGCGTGCCGCCGAGCATCTGCGCCTGGTGCTCGGAGAACTGCAGATCGCCGACGTCCGGCAGCAGGTCGCCTTCTCGCTCATCACGGACTTCGAGAACTACACGTCGTTCGCCCCGAAGGGCGGGCAAGAGGCCCAGCTCACCACGCAGCTCGACCAGCTCGTCTCGTGGGCAGGTGCCCTGCAGTCCGTGCGCGAGCAGCACCTCGCCGCCGCGGCCTGACCCCGCCCCCCACCTTCGCGAGTTGCCCGCTTCACCCCGGTCCGGACGCCCGATCACCGGGGCGAAGTGGGCAACTCGCCGATCTCGTAGGGGTCGCCGTAGACCATCCAGGCCAGCGGCGGCCGCAGAGCGAGGTTGCCCTGCTCGAGGAACACCCGCTGCGCCGTGCTGACGCGCGTGGTGTCCTCGTGCGCTGCCTCGCGCCGCATCTCCGCCTCGCGCGCGTCGAGGAACGCCGACAGGTAGGCGGTCTCGTCCCCGCCCATCGCTGGCGGGTCTGCGATTGCGAGCGCGGCATCCCGGACCGACAGCATGTCGTCGAACCCGTGCATCACCGCGGCGTCGTAGTACGCGAACTGGCCGAGCGCCTGCAGGCCGTCGGCCTTCGCCTGCGCGACCGCCGGGTCGAAGTAGACCGTGTCGCGC
>JBDTQN010000002.1:0-34593 GCA_039932215.1 Pseudolysinimonas sp.
CGCGGCGCAAGAGACCAAGCACGTCGCGTTCTACGCCTCGCAGGCCCGCGACCGTCTCGCGGCGTCGAAGAAGGCGCGCGTCATCGCCCGCTTCGCCCTCAGAAAGTTCTGGGCTCCCGTCGGGTCGGGCATCTCGTCAGAGGCCGAGGTCGCGCACGTGATGGGCGAGCTGTTCGCCGGCACCGAGGGGCGCAAGCTGATCCGCGACATCGACTCGCACATCGCCAAGCTCCCCGGCCTGGAGGGGCTCACGATCGTCGAGAACGCTCTCGAGGGATTCGGTATCCCGGCCGAGGGGCCGGGTCGCGAAGAGACCCGCGTGGCGGTCGCCGCGTAGGTCCAGCGTTGTTCTAGCTGGCCGATGACCAGTGGTGCAGGTACGGGCTGCCCGCCGACTGCGTCGTCATGGTCGAGCCATCGCACGTCACGGTCATGTTCGACTCGCCGAGTGGGTCGCTCGGGAGCGCGATCGGGATCTGCCCGTCTGTCGTGTTGACCCCGCCGATCGACGTGAGGTTCTCGACCAGGTAGCCGCCGTCGTTCCAGTCGTCGAACTCCAGCACGTTGGTGTCGCCGACCCATCCCCAGAACCCGAAGGGCGCTCCGGTGTGTGTCTGGACCACCGTGATCTCGGGCCCGGCTCCCGAGGTCGCCGTCAGCGAGAACGTTGAGTTGACATCCATCGAGGCCACGCCGGTGTCCAGGATGGTGAATAGGTAGTGTCCGGCACCCGTGTACTCAGTCACCTCTAGTCCGTTCGCCGTCAGCTCGATCGCCATTTGGCTCGCCAGGTCGGTGAGGTCGAGTGTCCACTCACCGACGACGCATCCGGTGTCGACAGCCGGCTCCGCAGGAGACTCGGCGACCGGTTCGTCGGGGCCCTCTGCGCCGCTGCCCGAGCAGCCCGCGAGGACAAGGGCCGCTGCTATCGCGGCGACAACGGCAAAACTTGGCCGGAACCTCGCATCGGTGCGCATGGCGCCCAGGTTAGACCCGTTCATTCACGGACAGGGCGCGTGGACTGCCGCACCTGCAACGTCGCGGGCAGCGGCATCGTCTCGGTGGCGCTGTCCGGCTCCTCGAGCCCGATCAGCACCTTCTGCATGATCAAGCCGCCGAGGGCGGCGAAATCTTGCCGCACGGTCGTCAGCGGCGGGAACATGTAGGCGGCCTCGGGGACATCGTCGAAGCCGACGACGCTCACATCCTCGGGAACCCCGAGACCCTGCTCGCGCAGTGCCGACAGCATGCCGATCGCCATGTGGTCGTTCGCGACGAAGATCGACGTCTTCGGCCGCACGCCGATCGTGCCGCCGAGTTCGAACCCGCTGCGTGCCGACCAGTCGCCGTGCATGGGCTCGACGATCTCGAGGCGGTGCTCTGACAACTCGTCGCGCCATCCACGCTCGCGCTCGATCGCATCCGGGGACTCGGAGGGACCGGCCAGATGCAACACGGTGCTGTGGCCCAACTCGATGAGGTGCCGTACTGCCGCACGGGCGCCGCGGTACTGGTCGATCGACACGATCGAGGGACTGCGCCTGCCGGTCGCGGCGACCGCGATCACGGGGATACCGAGGTCGAGCCCGCGCACGATCTCGAGAACGGCGATGTCGACCACGATCAGCACGATCGCGTCGACGCGCTGCCGGAGCAGCGACTCCACGACCGACCGGATGCTCGCCGGGTCGTCGTCGAGAAAGCTCACCGTGTCGACGCTGTACCGCGCGGCGAGGGCGGCGAAGTTGAAGTGGGTCGCGATCGAGGTCGGGCCGTAGTCGGGTTTGCCCGGTGAGATCAGGCCGATGCGGCGGGTGCGGCGGGTGACGAGGGCACGTGCGGCAGGTGACGGGCTGTACCGCAACTGGGCGATCGCGCTCTCGACCCGGGCGCGCGTCGCGGGGCGCACGTTGGGCAGATCGTTGAGCACCCGGGAGACGGTCTGATGGGAGACGCCGGCGAGCCGTGCGACATCGAAGATGTTCGCGCGCCGCGGGGCGGGACCGTCTGCCCGCGGAGAATCGTTACCAGGCGTCATCGGGCTGCGTCACGATGGCCAACAGAGAACGACTCGCGAGCGCTTCGGTGGGCTGGATCGCCACGACCTGTCCACCGCGGAAGACGGCGATCCGAGTTGCCACCCGAAGGACCTCCTCGAGCTCCGACGAGATGAAGACCACCGACATGCCGTTGTCGGCAAGTTCGTTGACCAGGTTCTGTACCTCGACCTTAGCGCCGACATCGATGCCCCGAGTCGGCTCGTCGAGCAGCAGCACCTGGGGTGCGAGGGCGAGCAGGCGTGCAAGCAGGACCTTCTGCTGGTTGCCTCCCGACAGGGTGCCGGCGATCGCCTCGGGAGAGGCGGGCCGGATGCCGAGCGCCTCGATCCAGCTGGCCGCCAGCTCGCGCTGCCGCCGCAGGCTCAGGCGGCGCACGACGCCGCGCTCGGCCTGGATCGCGAGGGCGATGTTCTCGCGAACCGTGAGCTGGCCGATGATGCCCTCGGCCGTGCGGTTCTCTGACGAGTAGGCGATTCCCAGAGCGATCGCGCTGCGCGGTGTCGGCAGGGAGACACGGCGGCCCTGCCGCACGATTGAGCCGCTGTCGGGACGATCGATGCCGCTGAGTGCCCGTGCCAGCTCGGTGCGCCCCGAGCCGAGCAGGCCGGCGAAGCCGAGCACCTCGCCCTCCATCACCTCAAGATCGACGGACCGCAGCACCCCTCGGCTCACATTGCGTGCCTCCAGTACGGGCACCGGAGCGTTCACCTCGACCGGCTCGCGGGATCGGACCGTGAGCGCCTCGGCATCCTTGCCCAGCATCTTCTGCACCAGGTCGATGCGCAGCAGCTCATCGGTGAGGTACTCGCCCACCAGGGCGCCGTCGCGCAGCACCGTGATGCGGTCGCAGATCTCGTACACCTGGTCGAGGAAGTGGGACACGAAGAGGATCGCCACCCCCCGCTCTTTGAGCTCGCGGATGATGCGGAACAGTTCGGCCACTTCGTCGGCGTCGAGGCTGGAGGTGGGTTCGTCGAGCACGAGCACGCGCATGTCGCTCGACGTGGCTCGCGCGATGGCCACCAGCTGCTGCACGGCGAGGGAGTGGCTGCCCAGGGGCGACGCGGGGTCGATCGACAGGCCCAGATCGAGCAGGGCCTCACTCGCCTCGGCGCGCATCCGGCGCCAGTCGATCGCGCCGCGTCGACGCGGCTCCCGCCCGAGGAGGATGTTCTCGGCGACCGAGAGGTTCGGCAGCAGGTCGATCTCTTGATAGACGCTGCGGATGCCGTGCCGCTGCGCGTCGACGGGGCTGCCGAGCGAGACCGTCCGCCCGTCGAGCGCGATGGTTCCGTCGTCGAGGGGGCGGGCTCCGGTGAGCGCGCGGATCAGCGTCGACTTGCCGGCGCCGTTCTCGCCCATGAGCGAGTGCACCTCGCCGCCGAACATGCGGAAGTCGACGGAATCGAGGGCGGTGTCGCTGGCGAACCGCACGGTGGCACCGCGCACTTCGACGATCGGCACCGCAGCCTCGTTCATCGTCACATTCTGCTCGACCCGGACCGCCTCGCGGTCACCTTCGACTGGAACGCGCCACGATGACTCGCTGCACGACGACGAAGATCAACAGGAGCGCCCCGATCGTGATGCGCGTCCACGACTGCTCCGCCCCCAGGAACGAGATCGCGGCCTTGATCGTCCCGTACACGAACACGCCGATCATCGACCCGATGACGTAGCCGCTGCCGCCGGTGAGAAGCGTCCCGCCGATCACCACCGCCGCGATCGTGTCGAGCTCCGTGCCGATCCCGTTGAGCGGGTACCCGGCGCCCTGGTAGGCACTGAAGACCACGCCTGCGAGTCCGGCGCAGACTCCGCTGATCACGTACGCCAGCAGCTTCGTGCGCACGACGGGGAGACCCATCAGGCGCGCGGACTGCTCGTTGCCGCCGATCGCATAGATCGTGCGACCGAACCTGGTGAAGTGCAGCACCAGCGCGCCCGCGGCGACGACGAGGAGCGCGATCACGCCCGTGGGCGCGAGGAACCACCCCTCGACGTAGAACAGCTTGGTTTGGAGCCACAGGATGGTCGGATCTTCG
Source organism: Pseudolysinimonas sp. (assembly GCA_039932215.1). Lineage (GTDB taxonomy): Bacteria > Actinomycetota > Actinomycetes > Actinomycetales > Microbacteriaceae > JBDSKH01. Next base: position 4,103 of record JBDTQN010000002.1, read on the forward strand.
ATCTTGATCGATGACAGGCTCACCAAGAACGCCAGACCCCGCGCGGCGAACATTCCCGCAAGCGACGCGATGAACGGTTGCACATCGAAGAACTGGATCAGCGACCCGATGAGCAAGCCGATGACGGCCCCTCCGATCAGCATGACCGGGATCACTAGGACCGACGGCACGCCCTCGCTGAGCAGCCGGGCACCGAGGATCGCGGTGAACGCCAGCACCGCCCCGACCGAGAGGTCGATGCCGCCGGTCAGGATCACGAACGTCATGCCCACCGCAAGGATCAGCAGATAGGCGTTGTCGAGCAGCAACGACGACAGCACGCGGGGCGTCAGGAAGTTGCCGAGGTACGACTGCCCGGCCACCAGCAGGGCGATCAGGATGCCGAGAGCGGCCAGAACGGGAATCCACGATGCCCGTCGGGTGAGCAACCCGCGCACCCGCGGGCCGAGTCCCAGAGGAGCGTCGACGACTTTGACCGTGCTCACGATGCCGCCTCCGTTCCGGTGCGCGCCCGCTGACCCCATCGCCAGGCCGATGTCGTCCACGCCCTCACGCGACGGGACTGCACCAGCACCACGATGACGACGACCATGGCCAGGAACAGCGGGCTCACCGCCGGCGGAACCCCGAGGAACGTGATGGTCGACTTGAGCGTCTGGATGGTGAACACCCCGATCACGGTTCCCGCGATGCTGAACTTGCCGCCCATCAGCGAGGTGCCGCCGAGCACGACCGCCAGGATCGCATCCAGCTCGATGTACTGGCCCGCCGCATTCGCGTCGGCCGCCATGATGTTCGAGCTGTACAGGATGCCGGCGAGGCCCGCCAGCAGACCGCTCGCCGCGTAGGCGCCCCAGATGATGCCGCGCGACCGCACGCCCGCGAGTCTGCTCGCCTCGGGGTTGATGCCGACCGCCTCGGTGAGCACGCCCAGCGCCGTGCGGCGCTCGATGAGCACCACCAGGGCGACTGCGACCACAGAGACGTAGAACGCGAACGGGAACCCGAAGACGTAGCCCTGTGACATGAACCGGTACGGGGCGCTGGTCACGGTCGTGATGAATCCACCCGTGATCAGCAACGCGATTCCACGGCCGGCGAGCATCAGCACGAGGGTGGCGATGATGGGTTGGATGCCGAGGACCGCGACCAGGAACCCGTTCCAGAGACCGAATGCGAACGTGACAGCGACGCCGGCCGTGATGGCCAGCAAGAGGATGCCCGGATCTTCGGGGTTTCCCGATCCGTCGATGATCGTGAGCGCCACCGAACCGGAGACCGCCATCAGCGCGCCGACCGACAGGTCGATGCCGCGGGTCGCGATGACGATCGTCATGCCCAGTGCGACCAGCATGAGCGGGGCGCTGTTGCGCAGGATGTCGATCAGCGACCCATAGAGCTGACCGTCGCGCACCGTGATCGACAAGAAGGTCGGGCGCGAGATCGTATTGATCAGAACGAGCACGACCAGGGCCGCGATCGGAAGGACCAGTCGATGGGTCAGGAGCTTTCTGAGCTTCATGAGACACGCTCCCGGCCTTCGTGGGCGATGTAGTCGACGACATCGTCGACCGTGCTGTCGTGGGATGAGAGTTCGCCGATCTTACGACGATCGCGCATGACGACGATACGTTGTGCCAGACGCAGCACCTCTTCGAGTTCCGACGAGATGAAGATCACCGACAGGCCCTGATTCGCGAGTTCGACGACCTTGCGCTGGATGTCGGCCTTCGCACCGACGTCGATGCCGCGCGTCGGCTCATCGAGGATGAGCAGCTGGGGGGCGGTGGCGAGCCAGCGCGCGAGCAGCACCTTCTGCTGGTTGCCGCCGGAGAGGTTGCGGCTGAGCGCCGAGGGATCTGCCGGCCGCACCCCGAGCGAGGCGATGTGCTCGTCGACGATGACCGCCTGTTCGGCGCGGCCGATCTTGCGGAACCAGCCGCGCCGTGCCTGGATGCCGAGGACGATGTTCTCGGCAACCGTCAGGTCGCCGATGATCCCCTCTGCGCGCCGGTCTTCCGACGAGAAGGCGATGTGCTCGTCGATCGCGTGACGGGGTGAGCTCAGCCGCACCGGCCGGCCGCGAACGGTGACCCGACCGCTGTCCGCGTGGTCGGCGCCGTACAGCAGCCGCGCGAGTTCGGTACGACCCGAGCCCAGGAGCCCGGCGATGCCGACCACCTCCCCGTCGTAGATGTCGAGATCGGCCGGCTCCAGCATCCCTCGCCGCCCGATCCCGTCTGCCGCGAGAACGGGGTCACCGGTGCGATCGATGACGCGGGACGCCGCCTCGGAGATGCTCTCGAGTTCGGCGAGCTCGCGTCCGAGCATCTTGGCGACGAGTTCGCCGCGCGTCAGGTCGGCGGCAAGAGACTCGCCCACGAGCTTGCCGTTGCGCAGCACGGTGATGCGGTCGGAGATCTCGAACACCTGGTCGAGGAAGTGTGAGACGAAGAGGATGGCGACACCGCTGTCGCGCAGCCCACGGATTACCGAGAACAGCCGCTCGACCTCTCCGCGATCGAGGCTCGACGTGGGCTCATCGAGCACGAGCACGCGCGAATCGGAGACCATCGCGCGGCTGATCGCGACCAGTTGCTGAATGGCAATGGCATGGGTGACCAGGCTCGAGCGCGGGTCGATGTTCAGCCCGAGATCGGCGAGGTGACGGGCGGCTTCGGCGTGCGTCGCGCTCCAGTCGATGCGGCCGTAACGCCGCACCTCGTGCCCGAGCATCACGTTCTCGCCGACCGACAGGTTCTGGCAGAGGTTGACCTCTTGGTAGACGGTCGAGATGCCGGCGGCCTGCGCATCGGCGGTGCCCGAGAAGACGCGCTGCTCGCCGGCGACGACGATCGATCCGCTGTCGATCGGGTAGACACCGGTGAGCGCTTTGATCAGCGTCGACTTGCCGGCGCCGTTCTCACCCATCAGCGAATGCACCTCGCCCGGCCAGAGCGTGAAGTCCACGTCGTCGAGCGCGAGGACACCGGGGAAGCGGATCGTGATGCCGGTCAGTGCGGCGATCGGGGGAACGTCGGGGTCCGAGGTCATGGGATGTCTGCGGCCTTCTGGATGTCGTCGGACGTCCGCGGGGGGCTGTGACGCCCCCCGCGGACGTTGATCTGCGGCGAGTGGACTCTCGCCGTTTTCTCAGATCAGTACAGGCGCTCGTCGATCACTTCTGCAGCCTGCTCGGCCGTGAAGGACTGGTCGTCGACGTAGATCTTCTTCTCTACGTCGTTTCCGGCCAGAACGTCTTTCACGAGACCGGCAGCCAGCTCACCGAGCAGCGGGTTGCACTCCACCACGAAGTTGATCTTGCCGTCGATGAGGGCCTGCAGACCGTCGCGGACCGCGTCGATCGAGACGATCTGGATGTCGGTGCCGGGAACGAGTCCCGCGGCTTCGATCGCGTCGATCGCACCGAGTGCCATGTCATCGTTGTGCGCGTACACCAGGTCGATGTCCGAGCCGTACTTCTGCAGGAAGCCCTCCATCACCGTCTTGCCGTCGGCTCGCGTGAAGTTACCCGTCTGCGAGTCGAGGGTGGTGATCTGGGTTCCGTCGATGGCCTCGGCGAAACCTTCAGCGCGGTCGTTCGCCGGCGCGGAGCCGGTGGTTCCCTCGAGCACGACCATGTTGGTCGGGGTGTCACCGAAGGTCTCGGCCGCCCAGGTACCCGCGGTCACGCCCTCGCGCTTGAAGTCGAGACCGACCCAGGTCGCGTAGAGGTCTTCGGACGCCGTGACCGTGCGGTCCTCGAGGATGACCGGGATGCCGGCCTCCTTGGCTTCCTTCAGCACGTCGTCCCAGCCGTCTTCGACGATCGGAGCGACGACGATGGCGTCGACGCCCTGGTTGATGAAGCTGCGGACCGCGGCGATCTGCGCCTCGATCTTGTTGTCTGCGGCGTTGAAGACGAGCTTGAAGCCGTTCTCCTCTGAGAACGCCGTCTTCATCGACTCGGTGTTCGCCGAGCGCCAACCGCTCTCCGATCCGGTCTGAGCAAAGCCGACGGTGATGAGACCGTCGTCGGCGCCACCGCCACCGGCGCCGCCGGCACATCCGGTCAACGCGAGCGCGAATGCGCCGGCGATGGCCAGGCCACTGATGAGTTTCTTCATGAGTTCCAAAACCTCTCTGTCTTGGTCCGGCGCCTCTGCCGGAACACGGACCGGGGAGGGTCCGTGGCTCAGATGTTAGCGCTCACAATTGGTGGGAGCGCAACCAACCATCTATAACGTTTAGATAACGGTAGACGTTATCCCCAGCAAACACATGGATTCTTCCGACCACAAAGGTCATGCCTCGGGCGCACTCCGACGACTCGAATCGATTCAAGTGTGATGGTTCACATTGCGGGATGTGTCACATTTCTGGCGGGCGCGCCACATCGCCGAGGCCGCAACCCCGGTTCGCTGGAGCCGCCTCAGCGGCCGCCGCCGCCCTTGCCTGATTCGGTGCGGTCCGCCTCGACCGTGGTCTCGCGGTCGCTGACGCCCTGCCCGGTCAAGCTGTTCTCGATGTCGTCGGACTGCCCCGAATCGACCGAATCCCAGGTCTGCGCCGAGTTCCCCGACTGGCTTCCGCTGGCGTTGCTTCCCTTGTCTGCAGTGTCGTCGCTCATGCGCCCATCCTGTCGCGGGTGACTGAAAGAATCGACACATGGCCGCCGTCCCCAGCGAACGTGCGGGTGGCGCCCCCATCCTCGCGTCGGGCATCGTCGTGCTCGGCCTCATCTGCCAGGAGGCCGGTGCCGGCCTCGCGGTCACCCTGTTTCCGCAGGCCGGGGCGGTCGGCGTCGTCACGATGCGGCTGGTGTTCTCGGCCGCCATCCTGCTGCTCGTGTTCCGGCCGCGCCTGCGCGGACGCAGCCAGGCCGACTGGCTCACCGCCGTCGCATTCGGGCTGGTGCTGGCCGTCATGAACCTGCTCTTCTACCTGGCCTTGGCACGACTCCCGCTCGGGGCGACCGTCACGATCGAGTACCTGGGGCCTCTGATCCTGTCCGTGGTGATCGCCCGGCGCGCGTCGGCCTGGCTCTGGGCGGTGCTCGCCCTCGCCGGCGTCGTGCTGCTGAGCCGCGGCGGCCTCGACCACCTCGATCCCCTCGGCGTTCTGCTCGCCGCCGGCGCCGGCGGCGGCTGGGTCGGCTACATCCTGCTGTCGCGTCGCACGGGCGCCCGCTTCGGCCGGCTCGACGGTCTCGCGATCGCGATGGCTGTCGGTGCCCTCGTGACCCTGCCCCTGGGCATCGCGACCTCCGGTCCTGCACTGCTGCACCCGGTCTTTCTCATGCTCGGGCTCGGCGTCGCGCTGCTGTCGTCGGCGATCCCCTACGGCCTCGAGCTGCTCGCCCTGCGCCGACTGCCGGCCGCCACGTTCTCGATTCTCTTGAGCCTCGCACCCGCACTCGCCGCCCTGGCCGGCCTCGTCATCCTGAATCAACCACTGACGATCCTGGATGCCGTGGCAATTGCCCTGGTCGTCATCGCCAGCATGGGCGCGGTGCGGTCGGCGCAGAGGCAGATCCCCGCACAGCCGTAACTCGCAGGCTGCGGCTAGTCGCCGACCTGTTCACCGGGTTCGTCGCGCGGGTCCCAGATCTGCCAGAGCGCCGCCGCAAGCGGGAAGCGATTCGACAGATGGCCGTTGCACATCACCGCGACGGTCCACTCGCGGTCGGCCGAGACGGTGAAGTCCGAGACGAAGCCGCCCATGCGGCCGGTGTGGTTCAGGTCTCCGTCGACCTCGATGTCCATGCCTGCCGCGTACAACTCGCCCTCGCTCTCGTCGACCGCGCCGACCGAGAAGTCGTCTTGGATGATGTCACCTGCACGGTACTGGTCTCCCCAGCGCGCCAACTCGGACGCGGTCGTGATGATGCCGGTGTGGCCGTACGAGGTCCAGCCGGCTTCCTGCAGGTTCGAGTTGTCGTCGTACGAGAGCGCGATGTCGGGCGCGTGCAGGGTCGGGGCGAGCACCATGTCGAGGCCGAGCGGGGTGAAGATGCGCTCGTCGAGGAACTGCGGCAGCGGGGTGCCGCTCACCCGCGCGACGACCTCGGCGAGCAGCACGTAGTTCGAGTTCGAGTACAAGAACCCGGTGCCCGGCTCGAGCTTCTTCTCGCGGCGGATCGCCTGCACCGTGGTCGCCTGGTCGGCGGGGTCAGAGAACCCGATGTCGATCTTGTCGAGCTCGACCCAGTAGTCGGGGATGCGGCTGGTGTGATGCATGAGCTGGTCGAGCGTGATCGTCGAGCCCCAGGCCGGGAGGCCATCGACATACGCGCCGATGGGGTCGCTGAGCTTCAGCAGACCGTCGCGCTGCAGCATCAAGATCGCCGTCGCCGTGAACTGCTTCGAGACCGAAGCCATGTCGAACCGGGTCTCGGTCGTGACCGGGATGCCGTTGGCCAGGTCGGCGAGACCGCCCGCCCCCGCCCACAGGACGGTGCCGTCGCGCGAGACCGCCGCCGAGCATCCGGGGCCGTCGGCCGGAACAAGATCGGCGACCGCCTCGTCGCTGCGCGCCGTCTTGTCGGCGAGGGCGTCGCCCGCGCGCTTCTGCGCGAATTCGGTGGTCGGGGCGTCGCGGGTCGAGAACGGCGCGGCGCACCCGGCGAGCGCGACGAGAACCGCGCCGGCGAGCAGCGCGCTGGCGATCCGCCGCGACCTCACCTGACAACGGTATCTCTGCGGCGCGTTCCGGCGAGGGTGACCCGTCAGGATCCCGTGAGGATCTGCCGCCCGAGCGTGAGGGAGTCGTCAGGCCCCGCCCTCACCGGGCGCGCTGAGCGTTCACTCCTCTCTGTGATCGACATCCTGTTCCTGCTCGGCGTGCTCGCGCTCGTCTCGCTCATCGCCCTTCTCGCCCGCGGGGTGGAGCGGCTGTGATCGTCTTCGAGATCGTCGCAGCCGTGCTCGCCCTCGCCGCGATCGGATTCGTCGTGGTCGCCCTCGTGAAGCCTGAGCGGTTCTGATGACCCCCTGGCTCCTGCTTCTGGCGCAACTCGCGACGCTCGCGCTCGTGCTTGTCGTCATCCACCGCCCGCTCGGCGACTACCTCGCCCACGTGTACACGACCGACAAGAACCTTCGGGTCGAGCGCGGCTTCTACCGCCTGATCGGGGTGGATGCGGCGGGCGCCCAGAGCTGGCCCGCCTACCTGCGCTCGGTGCTCGCCTTCTCTGCCGTCGGGATCGTTCTGGTCTACGCGTTGCAACGGATGCAGGAGTGGCTGCCGTTCTCGCTGGGTCTGCCCGCGACATCCGAGCACCTCGCGTTCAACACGGCGATCTCGTTCGTGACCAACACGAACTGGCAGTCCTACTCGCCCGACGTGACGCTCGGGTACACGGTGCAGCTCGCCGGCCTGGCCGTTCAGAACTTCGTGTCCGCCGCGGTGGGCATCGCCGTCGCGATCGCCCTCGTCCGCGGATTCTCGAGCCGGGTCAGCGGCACGATCGGCAACTTCTGGGTCGACCTGACCCGCGGCACCCTCCGTGTGCTGCTGCCGTTCTCGCTGATCGCCGCGGTGATCCTGCTCGCCGGGGGCGTCATCCAGAACCTGTCCGGCTTTCAGGACGTCACCACGATCACGGGCGCCACGCAGACGCTGCCCGGCGGACCTGTCGCGAGCCAGGAAGCGATCAAACTGCTCGGCACGAACGGCGGCGGCTTCTTCAACGTCAACTCGGCGCACCCGTTCGAGAACCCGGCACCCTGGACGAGCCTGTTCGAGGTTTTCCTGATGCTGGTGATCCCCTTCAGCCTGCCGCGGGCGTTCGGCCGCATCGTCGGCGACACCCGGCAGGGCACCGCGATCGCCGCGACGATGGCGGTGTTCTTCGTCGCGTCGCTGGCGGCGATGACCGCGTTCGAGCTGGCGGGCAGCGGGACCGCTCCGCAGCTGGCGGGTGGCGCGATGGAGGGGAAAGAGGTCCGCTTCGGCATCGTCGGATCGACCCTGTATGCGACGTCGACAACCCTCACCTCCACGGGGTCGGTGAACTCGATGCACGACAGTTACACCTCTCTCGGCGGAGGCATGGCAATGCTGAACATGATGCTCGGCGAGATCGCACCGGGCGGTGTCGGCGCCGGTCTCTACGGCATCCTGATCATGGCGATCATCGCGGTGTTCGTCGCCGGGCTGATGGTCGGCCGTACCCCCGAGTTCCTCGGCAAGAAGATCGGGCCGCGCGAGATGAAGCTCGCGAGCCTGTACATCCTCGCCACCCCGACGATCGTGCTGCTGGGGACGGCGCTGAGCTTCGCGATTCCGGCGGTCCGCGCAGACGTCGAATCGACGTCGATCTGGAACCCGGGCCTGCACGGCTTCGGCGAAGTGCTCTACGCCTTCACAAGCGCGGCGAACAACAACGGCTCGGCGTTCGCCGGCCTCACCGCGAACACCCCGTGGTTCAACACCGCGCTGGGGGTGGCGATGATGCTCGGCCGGTTCGTCCCGATCCTCTTCGTGCTCGCCCTTGCCGGATCGTTCGCCGCGCAGGACCGGGTGCCCGTCACCGCGGGCACGCTGCCCACCCACCGGCCGCAGTTCGTCGGCCTGCTCATCGGCACGATCCTCATCGTGACCGCCCTCACCTACTTCCCCGTGCTCGCACTGGGACCCCTCGCCGAAGGACTCGCCCGCTGATGACCACCGTCACCGAACGTCCCGCGCCCACGCGCGCGTTCACCCTCGCGCAGGTCGGCGCCGCCATCCCCGGCGCGCTGCGCAAGCTCGACCCGCGTCTGATGTGGCGCAACCCGGTGATGTTCATCGTCGAGGTCGGCGCCGCGCTGACCACCGCGATCGCCATCGCCGAACCGTTCGTCGGTCGTGCCGACTCCGGCGGGGGCGAGCTCGCTCCGAGCTTCAGCGTCGGCATCGCGGTGTGGCTGTGGATCACGGTGATCTTTGCCAACCTGGCCGAATCCGTCGCCGAGGGTCGCGGCAAGGCGCAGGCCCAGTCGCTGCGCGCCACCCGCACGTCGACTCTCGCTCGCCGGGTCAGCGGCTACGACGAGAAGGGCGATCCGGATGCCGTGCGCGCCGCGGTCGCGGACGTCGCGTCGGCCGAACTGCGGCTCGGTGACGTCGTGATCGTCGAGGCCGGAGAGGTGATCCCCGGAGACGGCGACGTCATCGCCGGCATCGCCACCGTCGACGAATCGGCCATCACCGGTGAGTCGGCGCCGGTCGTGCGCGAGCACGGTGGTGACCGCAGCGCGGTCACGGGCGGCACCCGCGTGCTGAGCGACCGCATCGTGGTGAAGATCACGTCAAAGCCGGGCGAGACCTTCGTCGACCGGATGATCCGGCTCGTCGAGGGTGCCGCGCGGCAGAAGACCCCGAACGAGATCGCGCTCAACATCTTGCTGGCGAGCCTGACCATCGTCTTCCTCGTGGTGGTCGTGACCCTCAACCCGCTTTCGTCGTACGCCGGAAGCCCCACCAGCATCCCGGTGCTGGTCGCCCTGCTGGTCTGCCTCATCCCGACCACGATCGGCGCACTGCTCTCGGCCATCGGCATCGCCGGAATGGACCGCCTGGTGCAACGCAACGTGCTCGCCATGTCGGGTCGTGCGGTCGAGGCAGCCGGCGACGTGACGACTCTGCTGCTGGATAAGACCGGCACCATCACCTACGGCAACCGCCGCGCGACCGAGTTCGTGCCGGTGGGTGGTGTCACCGTCGAGCAGCTCGCCGACGCGGCGCGACTGTCGTCGTTGGCCGATCCGACGCCCGAGGGCTCGTCGATCGTCGAACTCGCGGGCGGCCCGGTCGCTCTTCCCGCAGACGCGATCAGCGTCCCCTTCACCGCACAGACCCGGATGTCGGGTCTCGACCTCGTCGACGGCACGCAGGTGCGCAAGGGGGCCGGCTCGATGATGTCGGCCTGGATCGGGACCGTGCTCGCCGACACCCAGGCCGACATCGATGCGGCGGTCGAACGGATCTCGATGTCGGGGGGAACGCCGCTCGTGGTCGCGACCAAGACTCCGGACGGTCAGCAGCACATGCTCGGCGTCGTGCACCTGAAAGACGTGGTGAAAGAGGGCCTGACCGAGCGGTTCGCCGAACTGCGAGCCATGGGCATCCGCACCGTCATGATCACCGGCGACAACCCGCTCACCGCGAAGGCGATCGCGGCCGAAGCGGGGGTCGACGATTTTCTCGCCGAAGCCACTCCCGAGCAGAAGATGGAACTGATCAAGCGCGAGCAGGCCGGGGGCAACCTCGTGGCGATGACCGGCGACGGCACCAACGATGCCCCCGCCCTCGCGCAGGCCGACGTGGGCGTCGCGATGAACACCGGGACGTCGGCCGCGAAGGAGGCCGGCAACATGGTCGACCTCGACTCCGACCCGACGAAGCTCATCGACATCGTGCGCATCGGCAAGCAGCTGCTGATCACCCGCGGCGCACTGACCACGTTCTCGATCGCCAACGATCTCGCGAAGTACTTCGCGATCATCCCGGCGATGTTCGCCGGCGTGTTTCCCGGCCTCGCGGTGCTGAACGTCATGGGACTGCACTCGCCGGCGTCGGCGATCCTCAGCGCCATCATCTTCAATGCGCTGGTGATCGTCGCCCTCATCCCGCTGGCCCTGCGCGGGGTGCGTTATCGCCCGCGCCCCGCGAGCGCGATGCTCGGCCGCAACCTGCTCATCTACGGACTCGGCGGCGTCATCGCCCCGTTCATCGGGATCAAGCTCATCGATCTCGTCGTCACCCTCGTCCCCGGCTTCTGAGCCCCGGCTTCTGAAAGGCATCGTCGTGCGCACTCCCCGCTTTCGTCAGACCTGGACCGCGATCCGCGCCCTGTTGATCCTCACCGTCGTGCTCGGCATCGGGTATCCGGCTGTCGTGCTCGGAATCGGGCAGGTGGCCCTGCCCGCCCAGGCGAACGGGTCACTGGTCGAGGTCGATGGCGAGGTCGTCGGATCGAGCCTGATCGGTCAGACCTTCGAGGGAGACCAGTGGTTCCAGTCCCGGCCGTCCGCCGCCGGTGACGGATACGACGGGGCCGCGTCCTCCGCATCCAACTACGGCCCCGAGAACGACGACCTGATCACCGCCATCGGCGAGCGCCAGGAGCAGATCTCGCAGGCCGACCACGTCGACGTCGGTGACATCCCGGCCGATGCCGTCACGGCATCCGCATCGGGTCTCGACCCGCACATCAGTCCCGAGTACGCACTGCTTCAGGTCGACCGGGTCGCACAGGCCAGGGGGCTCGACGCGAGCACGGTGCGCGCACTCGTCGAGACGTACACCCAGGGACGGGATCTCGGCTACCTGGGCGAGCCGACCGTGAACGTTCTCGAACTGAACATCGCGCTGGACGAACTGGGAGACTGAGTCCATGGCACGTGGCCGGCTGCGGGTGATGCTCGGAGCCGCGCCCGGAGTCGGCAAGACCTTCACCATGCTGGAGGAGGGCCGGCGCCTGCTCGCCGAAGGTCACGACGTGGTCGTCGCGATCGTCGAGACCCACGGTCGCGCCGCCACCGCTTCTCTGGTCGAAGGGCTCGAGGTGGTACCGCGCCGGGCGGTCGAGCATCGCGGCGTCAGCCTCGACGAGTTAGACGTCGATGCCGTGCTCGCTCGCACGCCGGCGATCGCCCTGGTCGACGAGCTCGCCCACACCAATGCCCCGGGCTCGGCCCACGCCAAGCGCTGGGAAGACGTCGAGCAGATCCTCGACGCCGGCATCGACGTCATCTCGACGGTCAACATCCAGCACATCGAGTCACTCAACGACGTGGTGCAGCAGATCACCGGCGTTCCGCAGCGCGAGACGATCCCGGATGCCGTGCTGCGTCGAGCGGACCAGGTCGAGTTGGTCGACCTCGCGCCCCCCGCCCTGCGCGACCGGTTGTCGCAGGGACTGGTCTACCCGGCGGGCAGGGTCGACGCGGCGCTCTCGAACTACTTCCGGCTCGGCAACCTGACGGCGCTGCGCGAGCTGGCGCTGCTGTGGCTGGCCGACGAGGTCGACACCGCCCTGCGCGCGTACCGCGCCGAGCACGGCATCGACGCACCCTGGGAGGCGCGCGAGCGGATCGTGGTCGCGCTGACCGGAGGCCCGGAGGGTGACACGCTGCTGCGCCGCGGCGCCCGGATCGCGCAGCGCGCGGGTGGCGGCCAGCTCTTTGCCGTGCACATCGCGACGCCCGAGGGCCTCGCCGACCCTGCGGCGGACGCACTCGCGACGCAGCGGGCTCTCGTCGAGTCGCTCGGAGGGACGTTCCACCAGATCGTCGCCGAGCAGGTTCCGACGGCATTGGTCGAGTTCGCGCGCGGCGTCAACGCCACGCAGCTGGTCATCGGAGTCAGTCGCCGCAGCCGCGTCGAGGCGTTCTTCGGCGGCGCCGGCACGTCGTCGAGCGTGATCCGGCTCGCCGGTGACATCGACGTGCACATCGTGTCGCACGCGCTGGCGGGCGGGCGCTCGCTTCCGCGGGTCGGCGGGGCGCTCTCGGTGCGCCGCCGCGTGATCGGGTTCGCGATCAGCCTGCTGGGGCTGCCGCTGCTCACCTGGATCCTGGCCTCCTTCCGCAGCGACGAGTCCATCACCAGCGACGTCCTCGCCTTCCAGCTCTTCATCGTGATCGTCGCCCTGGTCGGCGGCATTCTGCCGGCCCTGCTGGCCGCCGCGGCATCCGGGCTGCTTCTCGACTTCTTCTTCGTCGACCCGCTGTACACGGTGACGATCGCCGACCCTCTGCACCTGCTCGCCCTGGTGATCTTCGTCATCGTCGCCGCGCTGGTGTCGATCGTCGTGGATCAGGCCGCCCGGCGCGCCCGCTCGGCTGCTCGTGCCACCGCCGAGGCCGAACTGCTGGTGTCGGTCGCGGGCAGCGTGCTGAGCGGATTCGATGCGCTCGAGGCGCTGGTGTCGCGCCTGCGCGAGTCGTTCGGGATGACGAGCGTGCTGTTGCGGCAGGGCGGCGACATCGTCGCATCGGCGACCGAGCCGGCGCTCGCGGACGACGCCGATGACGAGACGACGATCCCCCTCGGTGAAGGAGCCGACATCTACCTGCGCGGGCGCGAGTTGCAGCCCGCCGACCGGCGCGTGCTCGGCGCCTTCCTCGCCCAGCTCGAGACCGCGCTCGTGCAGCGTCGCCTCACGACCGAAGCGGCCGACGCTCGCCCGCTCGCCCAGGCGGACCGCTTGCGCTCGGCCCTGCTCGCCGCCGTCGGGCACGACCTACGTCGGCCGCTCGCGGCGGCGACGACCGCGGTGTCTGCCCTGCGCACCACGAAGCTCCGACCCGCCGACCGCGCCGAGCTGCTCGCCACCGCCGACGAGAGCCTGCAGGCCCTGGGACGACTCGTCACCGATCTGCTCGACGCCAGCCGGATTCAGGCGGGGGTGCTCGGCGTCACGCTGACCCCCGTCGCGCTCGACGATGTGGTCGGCGGTGCGCTCGACGAGCTTCAGCTCGCACCGGGAGAGGTGACGCTCGAACTCGCCGCCGTGCGGTCGGTCGACGCCGACCCGGTGCTTCTGCAGCGTGCGGTCGTCAACGTGCTGAGCAACGCGATCCGGTTCTCGCCCCCCGACAGCTCCCCGGTCATCGCGACCAGCGAACTCGCTGACCGGGTGCAGTTGCGCATCATCGACGTCGGACCCGGCATCCCCGCGTCGGCGCGCGAAGATGTCTTCGTGCCCTTCCAGCGACTCGGTGACACCGACAACCACGCGGGGGTCGGCCTCGGCCTCGCGTTGTCGAAGGGCTTCGTCGAGGCGATGGGCGGCACCCTCGAAGCAGAGGACACCCCCGGCGGCGGGCTCACGATGGTGATCGAACTGGCGGCGGCGCCGTGAGGATCCTGCTCGCGGATGATGACCCGCAGATCTTGCGAGCGCTGAGGATCACCCTGACCGCGCGCGGATACGACGTGACGACCGCATCAGACGGCCGGGCCGCCGTCGAGGCGGCGACCAAGGTGCATCCTGACCTGGTCGTGCTCGACCTCGGGATGCCGGGGCTCACTGGCATCGAGGTCATCGAGGCACTGCGGGGCTGGACGAAGGTGCCGATCCTGGTGGTGTCGGGACGCAGCGAGTCGTGGGACAAGGTCGAGGCGCTCGACGCCGGAGCGGACGACTACGTCACGAAGCCGTTCCAGGCCGACGAGCTCTTGGCGCGCATCCGGGCGCTGACCCGTCGTACCCCCGACGCGACCGACGAACCGGTGGTCTCGTTCGGTGACGTGACCGTCGACCTGTCGGCGCATGTGGTTCAGAGGGCGGGCGCGACGGTGCGGCTCACGCCGACCGAGTGGAAGCTGCTCGAGGTGCTGGTGCGCAATCCGGGTCGGCTGGTGACGCGCGAGACCTTGCTGACCGAGGTGTGGGGACCGCAGTACACGACCGACACCGGATACCTGCGCCTGTATCTCTCTCAGCTGCGCAAGAAGCTCGAGGCCGAGCCGTCCGCTCCGCGCCACCTGCTCACCGAAGCCGGGATGGGGTATCGGTTCACGCCTGGATGAAGCGCCGGTAGGCCGACAGCACGCGGTCGAGATAAACCGTGATGGTCGCCTGCTCGTCGGCGTCGAAGCCGTCGAGGGTCGCATCGACGGCAAAGATCATCGGCAACAGCATCGCCATCGCACGGTCGCGCGAGGTGTCCGTCGCGGTCACGATCACCCCGCGACGGTCGTCGGCGTTGGTGGTTCTGGTGGCGTGGCCCAGACGTTCCAGCCGATCGACGGCCGCGGTGATCGCCGCGGGCGAGAGTCCGAGGCGGCGAGCGAGCTCGGTCGGCGCCAGCGGGCCGTTCTGGATCAGGTGCTCCATGGCGGCCAGGTCGGTGGGATTGACCATGAGTTCACGACCGAGCTGCTGCTCGAACTCGCGGCTGACATCGAGGATGTCACGCAGTCGCTGGGTGGCCGGCCGCGCGCCGCGCTCCTCGCGCTTCACTTCGTTTTGCACGGGAGCCAGAATACCGCTAGTTTTTCGACTGTCTAATAGTTCGACAGTCGAAATAGATTGCAGGAGCTCATGAAGCGTCTGACCACCCTCCTCACTGCGCGGCGTACCTCCTGGATCTTCCTCGTCGGAGCGCTCCTGCTCACCGGCGGCGTCTTCGCCCTGGGGTCGGGAGCCGAAGGCGACACCTCGCCGGGCGTCGGGCTGCCCGACACCGCAGAATCGGCGCGGGTCGCCGCCGCACAAGCCGACCTGCCCGACAGCGACGGCACCACAGCCCTGTTCGTCTTCAGTCGCGAAGACGGCGACCTCACCGACGACGATCTCGCCGCCGTGACCGACGCCGTCGGCAGGCTCGCCGACTTCTCGACCGCCGGTGCTCTGCCTCCGCCCTCCGTGGCCGACGACGGGAGCGCGGCGCTGGTCGTGGTGCCGCTCGAGGAACTGACCGACGTGGCCGAGCAAGCCGCTCGCGCAGACGACCTCCGCACCGCGGCGAACGCCGACCTGCCCGATGGCGTGACCGCACTGCTGACCGGGCCCGAGGGCTTCGCGGTCGACATCGCCGCGGTCTTCCAGGGCGCCGACTTCACCCTGCTGCTGACCACCGTGGTCGTGGTCGCGGTGTTGCTACTGATCACCTACCGCAGCCCATGGCTCTGGCTGGTGCCTCTCATCGTGGTCGGAACGGCCGACGGCATCGCGAGCATCGTCGCGACCCGGGTCGCCGCGCTGGCAGGCATCACTCTCGATGCGTCTGTCACCGGCATCCTGTCGGTTCTCGTCTTCGGCGCGGGCACGAACTACGCATTGCTGCTGATCGCCCGGTACCGCGATGAGCTGAGACGGGATGAGGACAGGCGCTCCGCGATGGCGAAGGCGCTGCGAGGTGCCGGGCCCGCGATCATTGCCAGCGGCAGCACCGTTGTCGTGAGTCTGCTGACCCTGGTGTTCGCACAGCTCACCGGGAACAGGGCGCTCGGCATCGCCTGCGCGACCGGCATCGTCGTCGCGATGCTGTTCGCCCTGGTCGTGCTGCCCGCCGCGCTCGTGCTGTTCGGTCGCGGGCTGTTCTGGCCGTACGTGCCGAAGTTCGGAACCGAGGGGACCGCCGACAAGGGCGTCTGGCACCGCCTCGGCCAGCTCGTCGCGCGCCGTCCCGTGGTCGTCGCGATCGCCGGCTTCGCCCTGCTCGCCGGGCTCGCCGTTGCGGGCGTGCCGCAACTCCAGGTGGGGCTGTCGCAGACCGAGCGGTTCACCGCCGTGCCCGAAGCGGTGGTCGGGCAGAACATCATCTCGGAGTCGTTCGCCGGCGGTAGCGGATCACCGGCGGTCGTGATCGCGGATGCCGACGAGGCGGATCGTGTCGCCGACATCGCCGCACGGGTCGAGGGTGTCGACTCGGTGCGGGCCGGGGCGAGCAACGGCGACATCACCCAGCTCGACGTGACCCTCGACGCCGCGGCCGAGACGCCCGAGGCGTATGCCACCATCGAACGGCTCAGGACGACCGTTCACGACATCGACGGTGCCGACGCGATCGTCGGCGGCCTCGACGCGCAGTCGCTCGACGTCGACCGCGCACAGACGGCGGATCAAGATCTGGTGATCCCGTTGATCCTCGGGCTGGTGCTGATCGTGCTCGTGCTGTTGCTGCGCGCGATCGTCGCACCGGTGCTGCTGCTGGTCACCGTGGTTGCGAGCTTCTTCGCGAGCCTCGGCGCGAGCTGGCTGCTGTTCCAGTCGGTCTTCGGCTTTCCGGCCGTCGACACCAATGTGGTGCTGTTCAGCTTCCTGTTCCTCGTGGCGCTCGGGGTGGACTACAACATCTTCTTGGTCACGAGGGCGCGAGAGGAAACGGTGACCCACGGCACCCGGGCGGGAATGATCAGGGCGCTCGGCGCGACCGGTGGCGTCATCACGAGCGCGGGCATCCTGCTGGCAGCCGTCTTCGCCGTGCTGGGAGTGCTGCCGCTCATCACGCTGACGCAGATCGGCATCATCGTCTGCATCGGGGTACTGCTCGACACGCTTCTCGTGCGAACGGTCGTGGTACCGGCGCTCGCCTTCATCGCGGGTGAGCGGTTCTGGTGGCCCGGGTCACCTCGCTCGCGCGCGTGAGAGGACTTTAGTCCTGCGAAACGGCGCGCCGGCGCGGATACGGTGAATCGCCCGGCGCGGGCATCGAAGCAGGGACGGCGTGTGAGCGGACGAGCGTGGCGGTACCTTCGACCACTGCTCCCCACCGCCGGCGACTACGCCATGGCCCCGCGCACGTGGCGGGCAGACCTGATCGCCGGGATCACCGTCGGGGTCGTCGCGCTCCCTCTCGCTCTCGGCTTCGGGATCGCCTCCGGTGCCGGGGCGGAAGCCGGCCTGATCACCGCGATCGTCGCGGGCGTCGCGGCCGCGGTGCTGGGCGGCTCGAACGTGCAGGTGTCCGGCCCGACCGGAGCCATGGTGGTCGTGCTCGCACCGATCGTCGCGGCTCATGGCGTCGCTGCCGTGGCGGTGGTGAGTATCGCCGCCGGATTGTTCGTCGTGATCGCCGGCCTGCTCAAGCTCGGCCGGCTTGTCGCCCTGGTTCCGTGGCCGGTGATCGAGGGCTTCACCGTCGGAATCGCCGTCATCATCTTCCTCCAGCAGGTCCCGTCTGCTCTGAGCACCGAACCGCAGGTGGGGGCGAACGCCCTGATCGCGGCCGGGGAGTCGGTACGCGCTGCCGAGTGGCCGGGCGCGTTGCTGCCGGCCGGGATCGTCGTGTTCGTCGCCGCCATGATGTGGATCGGGGAGCGTATCGACCGGCGCGTGCCCGGCTCTCTCGTCGCGGTCGTCGCGGTCACCGTGCTCGCCGCGGTGGCGCACCTCCCCCTGCCCACGATCGGTGCGTTGCCTGCTCTGCTCTCGAGGGTCTCGCTGCCGTCGATGGACCTCGGGACGGCGGGATCGTTGCTGGGCCCGGCGCTTGCCGTGGCGGCGCTCGCGGCGATCGAGTCTCTGCTGTCGGCGCGAGTGGCGTCGGGTCTCGCCGACACCGGACGGTTCGACCCCGACCGCGAACTGATCGGACAGGGCTTCGCCTCCGTCGCATCCGGATTCATGGGCGGCATACCCGCCACGGGGGCGATCGCGCGGACCGCCGTCAACGTGCGATCCGGTGCCCGCACTCGCGTCGCCTCGATCGTTCACGCCCTCGTCCTGCTGCTGACGGTTCTCGCGCTCGCCCCGCTCGTGTCGCAGATCCCGTTGGCCGCGCTCGCGGGAGTGCTGATGTTCACCGCGGCCCGGATGATCTCGTGGGCGACGGTGCGCAGCGTAGTCCGGTCGTCGCGCGGCTCGGCCGCCGCCTTCGTCGTCACCGCTGTCGTGACGATCTCGTTCGACCTGATCACCGCCGTGGCGATCGGCGTCGCCATGACGGCGCTGTGGGCGCTGCACGGTCTGGCGGCGACGGCCGGCGTGCACCGAGAAGAGATCGCGGGTCCTCCGCAGCCGGGCGACGAACGCATCGAGATCCTCCGTCTCGACGGCGCTCTGTTCTTCGCCAGCGCGGAACGGGTACTCGAGCGGGTGCGCACCACCGCTGCCACGGTCGTGATCCTGCGCCTCTCGCAGATCGAAACCCTCGACTCCACGGGGGCGCGGACGCTCGCCGAGTTGATCACGACGCTCGAGCGTCGATCGATCACCGTGTTGATCAAAGGGCTGCGCCCCGACCATGCGACGCTGGCCGATCGGGCCGGGATCATCGACTCCGTGCGCGGTGAACAGCGCGTCTTCACCGACCTCGACGAGGCGGTCAGCCGCGCGCGCCTCCTCGTCCAAAGCGAGACGGCTGCAGGATGAGCGTGTGACCCTCGCGTTCATCGAACCCCCACGACGCATCCCCCTCTACCTGCGGTGGGGGCTCTGGGTCGTGAAAAGACGCACCGGACGCGATCTGCTTCCGCCGCGGTTGCTCGCCTGGTACCCCCGCGCGGCGATCGGGTCCGCCGTGCTCGAAGCGCTGATCGCCCACGACGACGGTCGGGTGAGCGAGCGGATGCTGAAGATGGTGCGGATGGCCGTGTCGTTCCGGGTCGAGTGCCCCTTCTGCATGGGCTTCAACTCCGAGAACTGGGATCGGCTGATGACGGAGGCCGAAGTCGCGGTCGTTCAGGGCGTGGCCGCACCCGGATCCGCGCCCACCCTGAGCGAGCGAGAGATCTTGGCGATCGAGTACGCGCAACTGGCGTGCGCGACGCCGCTGGAGTTCACGCCCGAATTCGGTCGGCGACTGTCAGGCGCCTTCACCGAGAGAGAGATCGTCGTGCTGGCTACAACCGCCGCGCAGGTCAACTACTTGGCTCGGCTCACCCAAGCGCTGGGGTGTCCGGCAGCAGGGTGAGCGCCGCCGGCGAGAGGGATGCTCGCAGGCCGGGTGTGGCCATCAGGCCGCCCTCGCGATCGACGGTCAGCACGTCGATCGACCAGCGTTCCGCGGCATCCTGCAAGGCGGCCTGGCCGCCCGACACGATCGCCGTCGCCAGCACATCGGCCGTGACGATGTCATCGGCCACCACGGTCACCTGCACGAACGGCGTCGACGCGCCAGCCAGCCAGATGTGATCGCCACGTTCGGCCGATCCCGAGGTCGCGATCGCCCGGCGGGACCCCGTCAGATCGACGGCACACAACAGCGCGGTGCGATCGGCCGGATCGACGATGCCGGTGCGCCAGGGAGCGCCGTCGGACGCACAGCCGGAGGCGAGCATGTCGCCGCCCACCACGAGCGTCCAGTCATCGAAACCGAGCGCCGTCAACTCGCGCCCTGCATCGCGCATCGCGAGCGCTTTGACCACACCGTTGAGATCGAGTGCTCCGTCAGGCCGCGTCGGGGTGAAGGCGCCGTCGGTGCGAGCGCGCCAGTCTGACGCGATCGCATACGCGTCTCGCACGGCGTCACTGGCATCGAGGAGACCCGTACGGCCGGCGTTGATGCCACTCAACTCGGAATCGGCGCGGTACAGACTGAAGCGGGCATCGGCCGACGCGAACACCGCTTCGACCCGTTCGAGAACCGAGGGGGATGGTTCGGCGACGTCCAGCGACGCCACCGTCCCCATCGTCGCGAAGACGTGTCGCATCAGGCGGCGGCCTGGTCGAGAGCCGACTGCACGGATGTCAGGTAGGCGTCGGTGGTGTAGGTCGCGCCGTTGACGTTGGAGACGTTCGCCGACTGCGAGGCCAGGACCTCCTGGCGCAGGATCGGTGCCGCCCTGTTGCTGATCTGCACCGAGCGACCGTCGCTGTCGGTGAGCTGCAGCGCTGTCACATCGGTGATCTGACCGCCAGAGATCGTGACGCTCACCTGCACGCTTCCGAACCTCGTCTGCGTATCGGACCCCGTGTAGGTCCCGTCGGCGAGGCCGGTGCTCGAGGACGAACCACCGGTGCCGGTCGAACCTGTGGGAGCGCTCGAGCCGGTTCCCGTCGACCCGGTCGACCCGGTCGAACCCGGGACCGCGGTCGTCGTCTGCACCGTCGCCGCGACGCCGATGTCCCACCCGATCGTCAGGATGCCCATCGAGGCGAGAACGCTCGCCACCACCGCCCGTGCCCTCACCAGTCGAACCTCTCTGCGTGAATCTGCTCTGCCGGTAGACCCAGCGCGTGCGCGTCTGCCTCAACCGCATCCAGCCACGCCGTCGGTCCGCAGATGTACAGGTCGGACCCCATCAGGTCGGGGAACGCGCTGCGCATCGTGACACCGCGAGACGCGTCGCGCTCAGAGAGCCAGACGGGTCCGGTCGCCGCCCGATGGCCGACCACCGTGTACAGGGTCACGCCCTTCGCCGCGGCGATCTCGGCGATCTCGTCCCACAGGTAGGTCTCGTCCTCGTCACGAGCCCGCAGAAGAACGGTCGCCTCGCCCGGAACGATGCGCGCGTTCTCGAGCAGGGCACGGACGGGGGTGACGCCGATGCCGGCCGCGATGATCACGAGCTTCGGGGAGGTGCGCGCGACATCCGAGAAGATGCCGTACGGCCCCTCGATCGACACGCGGGTCCCAACCGGAAGCGCGCTGATGCGAGCGGTTCCCTTGCCGAGCTCGCGCACGGTGATCCGCGCGGAGTCGTCGGTCGGCATCGCCGACAGCGAGATCGGGTGCGAGTGCCACCAGGTCGTCCCGGTCCAGAAGCGCCAGATCAGGAACTGCCCGCCCGCCGTCCCGAGCTTGCGCAGCCGGCGGCCACGCAGGTGGATGGACACCACGTCCGGTGCCACCTGGGTCGTCCCCGCGACCGTGATGCCGTGGCGCACGGAGGCGACCGCCGGCACCAGGAACCGGAAGAGACCGATCGCGCCCAGCGCCGCCACGTAGAGGACGATCCAGTAGGCGCGCTGCCACGTGCCGACGGCGAGAAGACCCCCGACGCTGAACTGGTGCGGAATGGCGAACGCCACGGCGACATAGCTCAGCAGGTGCACGAGGTGCCAGCCCTCGTAGCTGAACCGGCGCCGGACGGCAACCAGCGAGGTCACCACGACCGCGATGAGCAACGCCATGCCGATAACGGCGAGCAGCATGTCGGGCAGGGCAAGCATCGGTCCGATCTCGGCGATCGGGTCGATGCCGGTGCTCATGCCGTAGCCGATGAGCAGCAGGATGCCGTGGGCGAGCAGCAGATACAGGGCGGGCTTTCCGAGTCGACGGTGGGTCGCCACGGCGCGATCGTGCCCGATGGTGCGGTCGATCACCGGAACCCGCGCGGCCAGGACCAGCATGACGAGAACGAAGTCGCTGCCGATCAGGCCGGCCACGATTCCCAGCCCGGTCACGATGCCCGCCGGCGACGTCCAGTCGCTCATTCCGCCGTAGGCGAGGTAGAGGGCGACGGCTGCCGCTCCCGACATCCAGAGAGCGGTCACGAGCAGATCGGACATGCGCGCGCGGCGCGCGTACTGACGGCGCCGGTCGATCCGCGGCGCTCGCCGGTCCTGCGCCGGAAGGCCGAGGCGGTCGAGGGTCTGGGTGGTCATGAGAAGAGTTTCTGCGTGCGACCTATGAGCCGACTCGGCGAAAGACCGGTTCCCGGTGTGAGACCTCACATCTGCGGAAGTCGCACCGCGACCTCGAAGCCCGGCGAGAGATTGCGCAGCGTCACCGTTCCGGCGGCAGACGTCACGATCGCCTCGACCAGCGCGAGCCCCAGCCCGCTGCCGCTTCCCGACCGGCCCGCATCGGGGCGCGAGAATCGCTCGAACGCGCGCCCGAGGAACTCGGGGGGCATGCCCGGCCCATCGTCGGTCACCACCACTCGGAGTCCGTCAGCGTCCTGCGAGAGATCCACCTCGACGGAGCCGCCATCGGAGACCGCCGAGACGGCGTTCGAGAGCAGGTTGTCGAGGATGCGGCCGAAGGCCTGAGGGTCGAGGGCATACCGCCGGTCGAGGTCTTCGCCGTGCGAATCGATGCCGACGTCAACGGACCGCGCGAGGGCGATCAGCCGTGCGCGATCGACGGACCCCATCAGCTCGTCGACGAGTTGCGCACTCGAGGCGGATTCGCCGCGGGCTCCGGTGGCGTCGAGGCGGTTGAGTTCGAGCAGGTTGCTCGCGAGCACGACGAGGCGGGCGACAGACGCCTCGCTCCCCCGCAGGTGCTCGGCGAGCGCGGCGGCATCTCCGGCATCGCCGTGCGCGAGTTCGAGTTGCGTGGTCAGCGATGCCAGCGGGGTGCGCAGTTCGTGGGCCGCGTCCGAGATCATCTGCTTCTCACGCGCGCTGGCCGCGCGCAGCCGCGCCAGCATTTCGTTGAGCGTCCGCGCGAGCGCCGCCAGCTCGTCGTTCGCCCGCCCCTCGGGGAGGTCGCCGTCGAGAGTCGTGCCGAGTGAGTCCGCCCGACGCCTCATCCGCGCGACCGGGCGAAGGGCGACCGACGTGAGGATCCACGACGCCGCCCCGAATCCCAGCAGCAGCAGCAGACCGCCGACGACGAGGATGCGGTCCAGTCCGGCGATCGCAAGCTCACTCGACGACGTGCTCCGCGCCGACCACAGCGCCCAGTCCCCCGCGCTCGTGCGCACGATCCTCCCGACGACGACGAATACCCGGCCCTCGTCGTCGGTGAAGGCGAACTCCTCGTCGGTCGCCTCCCGGTTGCCGACCACGGCGTCGACGTCGTGAGGCAACGTGTTCACCTCGGCGTCCCCCTCCGGGTTGCGCACGAGCACAAGCACCCCGGTGCCGGGGTCATCGACCTCTGCCGTCGGGTCCGAGGCGATGTCTTGTTGGAAAGAGTTCAGGTCGCCCCGTGCCAGCCCGGCGTCCGCCTCCGACAGGATCCCCGCCATCTGCGCGCGCACGATCATCAGGGCACCGGTCAGGAGAAGGGAAGCGATGATCACACTGCCGATGGTGATCCGCGCCCGGATCGACAGGCCCCTCACGACGGGCTCAGCTCGAAGCGATAGCCGGTGCCGCGCAGCGTCGCAATCCGCACGCCCGCCGTGGTGGGATCGAGCTTGCGTCGCAGGTACCGCACGTACTGGTCGACGACGTTCTTGTCGATGTGCTGCGTGGTTCCCCACACCTCGGTGAGGATCTCGTCGCGCGTCAGGTCGTCACCGAGACGCGCGGCGAAGAACCGCAGAAGCGTGAACTCCTTCATGCTCATCGGGACCGGGCGACCGTCAACGCTCGCTCGCACCGTCTCGGTGTCGAGTTCGAGCGACCCGACTTTCAGCCGCAACTTGGGGGCCGCGGCGTCTCGACGGACAAGAGCCCGGATGCGTGCGCTGAATTCTGCGAACGCGAACGGCTTGATGAGATAGTCGTCCGCCCCCGAGTCGAGTCCCTGCACCCGATCCTCAACCGCGTCCCGGGCGGTGAGAAGCAGAATGGGCAGCGTGCTGCCGCCTTCTCGCAGGCGACGGCAGATCTCGAAGCCCGTCATCTCGGGAAGCATCACGTCGATCGCGGCGGCGGCGAACTCGTGGTTCGAAGCGGCGATGAGCGCGTCGATCCCGGTGGACACCGCGGTCACGTCGTAGCCCTCACCTCGCAGGCCGTCGGCGACGAGGTCGCGCATCTGCGGGTCGTCCTCGACCACCAGGATGCGGCTCATCCTCAGCCGATCTGCGTTCCCAGAAGCGATCCGATGGCGAAGGTCACAGCGAGCGCCAGCGCCCCGCCGATCACCACTCGAAGCGTCGGACGCAGGATGCGGCTGCCGCCGATGCGCGCACCGAGGGCGCCGGTGAGAGCCAAGGCGATCAGTACCGCGACGAAGGTGATCGGAACCCGTACCTCGGCGGGCGGGATCAGGATCGCCAGCATCGGCAGGAGCGCCCCGATCAGGAAAGCGAGCGCAGAAGCCCCGGCGGCCTGCCACGGGCTGACCACGTCGGTCTCGGTGATGCCGAGCTCGGCCTCGAGGTGGGCGGCGAGCGCGTCGTGCTCGGTCAGCTGCGTCGCGACTTCGAGAGCCGTTGCCGGCTCGAGTCCCTTCGCGCGGTAGATCTCCGCGAGTTCCGCCAGCTCCTGCTCGGGCATCTCGTCGAGTTCGCGCCGCTCCTTGGCGATCAGGGTGCGCTGGGTGTCGCGCTGGCTGCTGACGGAGACATACTCGCCGAGCGCCATCGAGATCGCGCCGCCGACCACTCCGGCCACGCCGGCCGTGGCAATCGCCGCCACCGCGGGCGTGGCACCGGCGACGCCGACCACGATCGCCGCGACGGAGACGATGCCGTCGTTCGCGCCGAGCACTCCGGCGCGCAACCAGTTCAGCCTCCCCGCGATATTGCCGGAATGCGGTTCCCACTCGTGCGGATGAACGCTCATCCCGACAGTCAATCTCACGGACGCAGCTCGATGCGAACCAGGACGGCCGAATCGCCGACCGGCACCCCGCGCCAGCGGGCCCGGTAGGTCGTCCGGGCGTCGGCGAACGCGGGGGAGGCGGGCGCAGCGACATCGCCGCGAGCCGGCTTCCACCCGTTGTCGATCCAGATCGACAGCCAGGACGGCTGCCGGAAGTTGCGCCACCAGGCCTTGTTCTGGGCATTGGCCGCATAGACCACGGCCACGTCGCCGTTCCGCGCGAACTGTACGGGGAACTCGTGGACTCGACCCGTGCGGGCTCCGGTGACCCGCAGCAGTGCGAAGCTCCGGCCGAGCCCGAACAGGTTCCGCCGGATCAGCGGAGAGAGCATCCCCGACCAGATCGACGGACCGGTCAGTGTCTTCATCAGACCACCACTTATCGCTCCGAGCAGACCGCCCGCCACGACTCCGGTCACGACGCCCAGGGCGATCACCTCCGGCGTCGGCCACGACGCGTCGGGGATGGTCGCCCCCGCAAAAATGACGACCATGGCCGGGGTCCACGCTGCCGCGCTGATTCCGATCCACCGCCAGGGGTGGTGCACGTGATGGCGCAGCACAAGCGCCTGCGCGACGCCCATCAGGGCGCCCATCACCGCTCCGAGGGCCGCTGCGCCGAGCAGCACCGACGCCATGGGAGGCGCCGGCTGTCCATCCGGGGAGCCCAGCGCGGAGGGAGCCGACGCGAGGGCCCAGCCGACCCCGGCGATGAGAAGGGTCACGACGATCCAGCCGACTCTCGACAGACCAGGAATGCGGCGACCGAGCCAGCGGGCCTGCAGCACCCCGAGGGCGGTGCCTTCGACCAGCCCGCCGACGATCACGATCGCGAGCCAGGCGACGGGAGGCAGGCCATCGGCGAGCCGGGCGGCCGATGCCGACGCGCCCATCCCGATCGCTTCGGCCCCCGCGCACGTCACTACCCAGCCGGCGACGCGAGCGAGAGGCCTCATGCACCGATCCCATCGGAGATCCGCCGCGGTGTGCAGTGCCGAACGTCCTGCCTGAAGCCGGGGCGGCGGGACGAAAGCCCCTACGGCACACCCGCCCCGCGGCACAGCCTTGAACAGGTCGCGCCCGCGCCCGCGTCACCTCCACGGAAGGCACACATGACCCGCGACCGTATCGTCGCCGCCCTGCTGATCGTCATCGGGGCGGTCGGATTCTTCGGCTCCGCTGAACTGGTCATCGAGCGCGTACTGCAGGCGGGCGATGCGAACGCGCAACTCAACTGCGACTTCAGCCTCATTGTCCAGTGCGGCAAGAACCTCGGATCGTGGCAGGGGTCGGTGTTCGGGTTCCCGAACCCCATCCTCGGACTCGGCGGGTTCGTCGCGCCGATCGCCGTCGGAGTCGGCACTCTCGCCGGCGCGCACTACGCGCGCTGGTTCTGGATCGCGTTCAATACCGGGATGCTGGGCGCGGTCGCGTTCGTCGGCTGGCTGATCGCGCAGAGCATCTTCTCTCTCGGCACCCTGTGCCCGTGGTGCATGCTCGTCTGGTCGGTCACCATCCCCGGCTTCCTGATCACCACGTTCCGCAACCTCGCCGCAGGCATCTATGGAACGCGTGCCGAACCGGCCGGCAGGCACCTGCTCGCCTGGACGGCGCCCATCACCGTCATCGTCTTCGGCACGATCGCCCTGATCGCACAGCTCCGGCTGGACGTGCTCGGTCATCTGACGTGACAAAACCCCGCCGACCAGAGTCGGCGGGGCTTCGCGTCAGTGCTTCAGTACCGTTCGGGCTCGGGGCCGATCTTGAACCAGCGCCCGCTGATCGAGGTCGGGTTCACCCGCACCCACCGGTACTTCAGCGTCGGCGCCCACGGAACGAGCGGCAGCTTGTCGGCCTCATCGATGTCCGTCTGCGCCTCCAATCGTTCCGCGATGCCCTTCACGACCACGCTGAACGCGGTCTCCCGATCGAAACCGTCGATCTCGACGGCGACGTTCGAATTGATCGACAGCTCGAGCAGCTTCGTGCCGGGCGCGGTGCGGAAGTACAGCGCACCATCAGCGACCACGAAGTTGATCGGGAACACGTCGATCTCACCGGCGGCCGAAAGGGCGAGCCGTCCGATGGGTGCCTCTTCCAGGCGGCGCCAGCATTCGGCATCGTCGAGCTCGACCAGCACTTCTGCGTCCGGCGTCATCACGCACCGGCGAATTCGAAGACGATCCGCGCGGGCACGGTGCCGGCGAGAATCTCGTCCATCGCGGTCGAGATGTCGGCGAGGTCGCGGACCTCGGTGACGACCTCGGTGCGGCCGGCCGCGTGCAGCGCGAACACCTCGCGCAGATCTTCGCGGGTTCCGACGATCGAGCCGATCACCGAGACGCCCTTCAGCACCGTCTCGAAAATCGGCAACTCGAACGCGCCGTCCTTCGGCAGGCCGACGCAGATGAGGCGACCGCCGCGGCGCAGGCTGTGGAACGCCTGCTCGAACACCTTCGAGGTGGCGGCGAGCACGATCGCGACGTCCGCACCGCCGTTGGCCTGAATCGCCTCGACCGGATCGACCTCGGCGGCATTGACGAGGGTGTCGGCCCCGAGGCGCGCCGCGAGCGCCAGCTTCTCGTCGGTCACGTCGACGGCGGTCACGAATCCGCCGACGATCTTGGCGTACTGCACGGCCAGGTGGCCGAGTCCGCCGATGCCGAACACCGCGACCCGCTCGGCCGGCACGACGTGTGCGACCTTCACGGCTTTGTAGGTGGTGACACCGGCGCAAGTGAGCGGGGCGGCATCCCGAGGAGTGACCCCGGCGGGCACCTTGACGACGTACCGGGCATCGGCGGTGGCGTATTCGCGCAGCCCCCCGTCGATCGAGTACCCGGTGTTGCGCTGGCTCTCGCAGAGGGTCTCGCGACCGTCGATGCAGTACCCGCAGGCGCCGCATCCATAGCCGAACCACGGCATGGCGACCCGGTCGCCGACCGCGACCTCGGTGACGTCACTGCCGATCGCCTCGACGATCCCGACGCCCTCGTGTCCAGGGGTGAAGGGCAGGCTCGGCTGAACCGGCCAATCGCCATGGGCGGCGTGGATGTCGGTGTGACACAGTCCGGATGCCTCGAGGCGCACGAGCGCTTCGTGCGCTCCAGCGGTGGGGCGGGGGACCTCGTGGACTTCCGGGCTCTTCTGGAAGTCCTCGACGATGACTGCGCGCATGACGTGCTCCTTCTGGTGAGTGTTCAACGGTCGTCGCCGGCGGCGACGAGGTCGTGCAGGGAGGCGGCCAGGACACGGCCCCACTCGTAGGCATGGTCGAGCTCGTGATCGACGAGTGCGCCGTCACGTGTGACGAGGAAGTCCTGCGGGCCGGCGAACACCGTGCCGCGCGCGCGCTGCACAGCCCGGGCGAGCCGGGGCCCCGCGCTGCCGGCGAGGATCTTCGGCATATCCACGCGGGTGGCGAACACCGCGGTGGCAACTCCGGCCAGGTCGGCCGTCTGCAACCACTCGCGCACGCCGGCGTCAGCGGCGGCGGGCTCAGAATGCAGCGTGCTGCCGGGCCTGCTCGGCCAGGTGAGCGCCTCTCGGCGCGTGACCGGCGACGGAAGGCCCCGCGCGTGCGTGGGTACGCCCACCACCAGGAGGTCGAGACCCGTCGTCCACCCCGTCTCGGGCTCCCCGCTGCGGGAGTCGAACACCTCCACGGTGGAGGTCACGGCGATGCCGCGGCCCACGGCCTCGGCCAGGGCGCGGGTGGCCCCGAATTCGGATTCGAACACTACGAGAGCACGCACGGCTCCTCCTTCTTCGATGGACGGAGTGTGCGGCAGCGGGCCGCGGCACCGAAGTGCCGAAGGTCCCACGCCGATAAGCCGGGACCTTCGACCCTGGGACGACGTGCCGGGTTCCACAAACCTGGTGGAGGTCGCATCTGGGCGGCCACAGAAGGAGCATCCCGTGGACCCCCTCGACATCGCCCGCTGGCAGTTCGGCATCACGACCGTCTACCACTTTCTGCTCGTTCCCCTGACGCTCGGGCTCGGCCCGGTGGTGGGAATCCTGCACACGATGTACGTGCGCTCGGGGGATGAGCGCTGGCTTCGCATGACGAAGTTCTGGGGCAAGCTCTTTCTGGTCAACTTCGTGCTCGGCGTCGCGACCGGCATCGTGCAGGAGTTCCAGTTCGGGATGGCCTGGAGCGACTACTCGCGGTTCGTGGGCGACGTCTTCGGCGCTCCGCTCGCGATGGAGGGACTGCTCGCGTTCTTCGTCGAGTCCACGTTCCTCGGCCTGTGGATCTTCGGATGGAATCGCCTTCCGAAGAAGGTGCACCTCGCAACGCTGTGGGCGGCCGTCGTCGGCAGCTGGATCTCGGCGTTCTTCATCATCGCCGCCAACTCGTGGATGCAGCATCCGGTCGGCGTCAAGCTGGTCGACGGCCGGCCGGTGCTGGTCGACATTTTCGCGGTTCTCACGAACAACACCGCGCTCGCCGCGTTCAGCCACACGCTGCTCGGCTCACTCTCGGTCGCCGGAGCCTTCCTGCTCGGCATCGCCTGGTATCACCTGTGGCGCCGCCGCCACGACGGGATCGACACGGTCGATTCGTCGGGACGTGTCATCGTCGGTTCCAACGACACCATTCGCGGCCGGGACGCGAAGGACCACGGTGTCTGGGTCCGCTCGCTGCGGATCGGCGCCGTGGTGGCGATCGTCGGTTTCGGCGGGGTCGCCTTGACCGGCGATCTGCAGGCCAAGCTCATGTTCGAGCAGCAGCCGATGAAGATGGCCGCGGCAGAAGCGGCCTGCGAAACGGGCTCGGGCTTCTCGGTGATCGCCATCGGCGACCTCGCCTCGGCGGACTGCAGCAACGTCACCACGATCATCGAGGTGCCCGGCCTTCTCGGATTCCTCGCCAAGGGCGACACCAACGCGACCGTGCAAGGCGTGTCCGACCTGGTGCCCCAGTACGAGGCGAAGTACGGAACCGACGTCGACTACGTGCCGATCATGTGGGTCACCTACTGGGGCTTCCGCCTGATGATCGCATTCGGAGCGATCGCCGCCTTCGCCGCGGTCGTCGCCCTCTGGCTGACGCGCAAGGGAACGGTGCCCCGCTCGCCCTGGCTCATGCGCCTGGCCGTCGTCGGCATCCTGTCGCCCTTCGCGGCGAACGCCGCCGGCTGGATCTTCACCGAGATGGGGCGCCAGCCATTCGTGGTCGCCCCGAACCCGAACCCGAGCGGCGTCGATGGTGTCTATATGTTCACGGCGCGAGCCATGTCACCGGGTGTGACATCGGGCGAGTTGCTCTTCTCGGTGATCACGCTGACCCTCGTCTACGCCGCACTCCTCGTCGTCGAGCTCAACATCTTGGTGCGGTATGTGCGCGCCGGAGTCGGGGGGGCGATGCCCGAGCTGGGCGACGCCGATCCCGGCAATGACGACGACCCGACCAAGCGCGACGTTCTCGCGTTCGCCTACTGACCCCCGAAGCCGAGGACATCATGGACATCTTCCCCACCATCTGGTTCATCGCCATCGCCACCCTCTGGATCGGCTTCCTGCTGCTCGAAGGGTTCGACTTCGGCGTCGGCATGCACCTGCTCGTGCGTGCCAAGTCCGAGGACGACCGCCGCGTGATGCTCAACACCATCGGCCCGGTCTGGGACGGCAACGAGGTCTGGTTGCTCGTCGCCGG
>JBDTQN010000003.1:0-29599 GCA_039932215.1 Pseudolysinimonas sp.
CCGAGCTCGAGGAGTCGAAGGGCTCCGAGACCGGCGACAACGTGTTCGCGATGGTTCGTCGCATCGGACAGGCGAAAGCCACGCCCGCCGCCGACTACACGGTCAACCTGGCACGCAACGTCGGCAAGGTGGTGTTCTTCGCGAAGCACATCGATGTGATGGATGCCGCGGAGGCCCATTTCGCCGCCGCCGGTCTGAAGACGGTCTCGATTCGAGGCGAGCAGACCGCGAAGACGCGCACGGCGGCGCTCGACTCGTTCACGAACGATCCGGATGTCGCCGTCGCCGTCTGTTCGCTCATGACCGCAGGTGTCGGCATCAACCTGCAGGTGGCATCCAACGTGGTGCTGGCCGAGCTGTCGTGGACCAACGCGGAGCAGACGCAGGCGATCGACCGCGTGCACCGCATCGGGCAAGAGCTGCCGGTCACCGCGTGGCGCATCATCGCCGCCGGCACCATCGACGGCCGCATCTCAGAGCTGATCGACTCGAAGGCGGGCCTCGCGGCACGCGCCCTCGATGGCGAGGAGGCGCTCGAGGCCGAGGCCGGATCGGTGCAACTGCAGGCGCTGGTGGCGCTGTTGAACGACGCGATCCCGGCTGAGGACTGAAGTCTCAACTATCTAGCGAGACTTCACGTCTTGCGGACGATATTCACCTGCCAGTAACTTCGTCATCACTGAGGGACGCAAGTTCCGAAGTAACAGAAGGGCCCTCGGGACTCGACGAACCGCCAGGCTTCGGCCAGGCGGAACGCGGAATCGGGGGCCCTTCGTTAGTTGTGGCTCATGCTTCGCCACTACTCAGTCATCAGTGCCTCTGTTCCGGCCCGTCGGGCCGCGAGTGCACATGTACCCCGAACGCCTGTTCTGTCCTCCCTTGAGCGGACACCCGCAATGGGGGCATACACATACGTAGCGTTCTGGCTAATCTCGTGAGTGCACTAGTTGGGGGACTAGCGGCGGCGGTGATCATCCTCACCAACGCAGATCGACATACGGGGGTATTCGATCAGCGGAGGACTCACCGCCGCCAGTATTTAACGGCCCAATCGTGCCCCGAACTGCCACCCGGTTCGCAGCCCGCGTCCAACCTGACGACGTACCTTCGCCGTATGGCATCGAACGGCAAGCGGTCCGCGTGGGGTGACTCCACCAGCTGGATCTTCGGCATGCTCGTCGGCCTGGCCATCGGCATCTCGCTCGGCGTCGCGATGGACAACATCGCTGTCGGCATCGCCATCGGGGCCGGCATCGGCGTCGCGTTCGCGATCGCCTTCGGGCAGTCGAAGAAGTCGCAGAGCGGCCAGCGTGACATCGACGAACACACCCAGCCGTAAAGTCTCAACTATCTAGCGAGAGTTCACGTCTTGTGCACTCGTCGGCCATGCGCCATTCTTTAGACAACCGAGGAAGCGCAAGCGGAATCGGCTACTGATCGGCCCCGGACTTGTCCGGGGCCGTTCGTATTTAAGCCCCGCATCTGGCCCTCAGGCGGTACGCCCGCGCAGGTACGCGTTGATCTCGTCAGACAGTTCGCGATCCACCGCACGTTCGACCCCGTCGACAGAACGGATCGGCGCCGCATGG
Organism: Pseudolysinimonas sp.; assembly: GCA_039932215.1. Taxonomy (GTDB): domain Bacteria; phylum Actinomycetota; class Actinomycetes; order Actinomycetales; family Microbacteriaceae; genus JBDSKH01. Next base: position 1,590 of record JBDTQN010000003.1, read on the forward strand.
CGCACGCTCGACACGAGCCACGCCGCGTCGGCGCCGACGAGGTCGTCGGGTGTGAGCAGCTCGTACGACGTCTCGTAGCCGAGGCCTTCGGCGTAGGTGAAGATGTCGTGCTGGGTCGTTCCGTCGAGGATGCCGAGGTCGATTCGCGGGGTGCGCAGGCGTCGTCCGTTCCGCAGCACCAGGTTCGACACCGCCCCTTCGAGCAGGAAGCCGTCGCTGCTGATGAACAGCGCGTCGTCCGCCCCGCGCCGTGCCGCCTCCCGGAACGCTGCCCGGTTGACCGCGTAGCTCAGCGTCTTCGCTCCCGCCAGCAGCCACGGAGACGTCTGCGCGACGTCGTGCCGCAGCCCGCGGTCGAGCAGCACCACGCGGATGCCGTCGGTGCGCGCCGGCGTGTGATCGGGCGAGGAGGCCGCGAACGCCCACCCGGTCGGCACGTTCTGCCCTTCGACGCCGCGCGTGAGCACGAACTTCACGAATCCCTCGTCGACCGGGCCCAGTTCGGCTGCGACGGCGACGACCGCGGCGCGCCACACGTCGAGGTCGGGGTCCGGCAGGTCGAGCAGCGCGGCGGAGTGTGCAAACCGGCGCAGGTGCGGCTCGAGCGCCTGCAAATGCCCAGCGCCGATGCTCGTGGTCTCGAAGATCCCGTCTCCGCGGGTCGCGGCCAGATCCATGACCTGCACCTGGGGCGAGGTCGACGTGACCATCCGATGCCCGGTTGCCGCGCCGTCGGGCGAGAACTCGATCATCGCGAGGTAGCTGGGGCCCCCGTCGGAACCGGTGTTGAACGTCATGCGGTTCTCCGTTCACGTTCGTCGAGCATCGACCAGATGGTTCCGGCGAGGCCGGGGTAGGCCAGCGCGATCTGCCGCAGCATCCGGTAGTTCACGGCGCGGCCGGGGATGCGGCCACCGTCAGCGACGATCAGTTCGGCTCGCAGGGTGAGCACGACGAGTTCGTCGACCGACGGGATCTGCTCCATGAACGCCCACGGATCTTCGCCGGCATGCAGTCGCTCGAACACCACCGTGCTGAGTTCTTCAGACGCCTCTGCACGCAGCACCTCGAGGCTGGCGCGCCTCGGCACCCCGGTGACATCCATGCGTTCCAGCCTACGGTTAGGGTCGACACATGCTGCGAATTGCACGCCGGTTCACTGCCATCGCGGTTCTCTCCCTCTTCTTCGTTCCCGCGCTGCCGGCCGCGGCATCCACCGACCTGCCGAGCCGTGCCGGGTGGGCCGCGTTGCCGAGCGACACGAGCGATTTCGAGTTCCAGTCGTTCGATGCCCAGTACACGCTTGCCCGCGATGGCGCCCGACACGCTGCCCTGGATGTCGTGGAGACCGCCGTGGCCGTGTTCCCGGCGTTCGACCAGAACCGGGGCATCATCCGGTCGATTCCCGACTACTACGGCGACGTCTACCTCGACACCACGGTGCTCGGCGTCACCGATGAGAACGGCGACGACGTCTATTACGAGGTGCAGAACGACGGCGGCTTCACGATTTTGCTGCTCGGCGACGACTCGTACGTGCACGGGGTGACGACCTATGTCATCCACTACACGCAGGTCGACACGATCCGATACTTCGCCGACACCGACGACGACGAGTTCTACTGGGATGTCAACGGGACCGGGTGGGACCAGCCCTTCGGCGAGGTCAGCGCCACGCTCACCGTCGATCCCGAGATCACGGCGGCCATGACCGGTCAGAACGCCTGCTACGAGGGCGCAGAGAATTCGACGACTCCGTGCTCGGAGGGCGTCGATTCGACGGTGGTCGCTGGTTCGGGCGTCGTGACCGCCTCGTCGACGAACCTCGAGCCGCGCGAGAACCTGACGATCGTCGCCGGGTTCGCGCCGCACACGTTCGTCGAGGGCGAGCCGGCTACGGGTGGCTCGCCGTACGCACCGCTCGAGCCGCCTGCGGTGTGGGCGGTGCTGCTCGGGGTGCTCGGCGGCGGCGTGGCCGTCGTGGTCGGCATCGTCGGCGCCGTCGTGCTGCGACGTAAGCGGGCGACGCCGACCGGGTTCATCGTGCCGCAGTACTCGGTTCCCGACGTCGACGTGATGATCGCCGCGGAGCTCATCGAACGCAAGTTCACCGCTCTGCCCGCGCAGTTCGTGAGCCTCGCGGTGAAAAAGAAGATCCGCCTGCTGGGGTATCCGGTCGTCGACGCCGACACGGCGGACTACGCCGTGCAGCTGCTCGACCCGACCGGGCTCGAATCGTGGGAGCAGGCGGTCGTCGACGCCCTGTTCGGTCCGGATGCTGCGGTCGGCGCCGCGCGCGACCTGCAGCGTTCCGGCGACGAGGCCGTGGCCGACGAGCTGCGGCCGATCGTCGCGGCGTTGCCCGCGGCGATCACGGCGAGCGGTTTCGTGGGTCCGTCGACGCGGTCGCGCGGTGCGTTCGGGTTCGTGATCGCGGCGCTGGTGGCGACGGCGGCCGGAATCGTCGGCGCGCTCTTCGCGGACTGGGCGGGGGTGCTGATCGGACTTCTCACGCTCGCGTTTGGCGTGATCGGCATCGGTGTCGCCGCGTTCGCGGCGCGCAAGCGCCCGACGTTGAGCGAGAAAGGTGCCCAGACGGTCGACTACCTGCTCGGCATGAAGATGTATCTGGACCTCGCCGAGAAGGACCGCTTCGCGTACCTGCAGAGCGTGACGGGCGCCGAGCGGATCGACACGAACGACGGCAAGCAGATCGTGAAGCTGTACGAGAAGCTGCTGCCCTGGGCGATCATCTGGGGTGTCGAAGACACCTGGGCTCAAGAGCTGCAGATCCACCTGGAGCAGACGGGCGAGCAGCTCGACTGGTACGAGGGCACGACCGCGTTCCAGTGGTACAGCTTCACGTCGCTGATGTCGGGCGTGCAATCGGGAATCAACCCTCCGGTGTCGACGAGCGGCTCGAGCTGGAGCGGGAGCGGCTTCAGCAGCTTCTCGGGCGGTTCGGGCGGTGGCGGATTCTCGGGCGGTGGCGGCGGCGGAGGCGGTGGCGGTGGCCGCTGAGAGCCCGCTCTCCGCGTCGCCCTACGAGACCCTCGGCGTTCCGACGACGGCAAGCGACGACGAACTGCGGAGGGCGTACCGGCGCAAGCTTCGGGAGACGCATCCAGACACCGGGGGAGCCGCGAAGCATTTTCACGCCGTGCAGCACGCCTGGGAGCTGATCGGCACACCCGAGGCGCGTGCCGCCTACGATCGCGGCGGACGCCGTGCCGGGTCGGGAGACGAGTCGCGCACCTGGGCACCCGCACCCCCGCCGAAACGACCCGATTCCCGGCCGCAGGCGCGCGCCTACGGCCACCCGGGCGGCTGGTTCCGCGAGCGGTACCTCGACCTGCTGCACGAGTGGGTCGGCCGTGGTGTCGCTGTGTCCGATCCGTACGACGTCGCGCTGCTGCGCTCGGCCCCGCGCGAGGTGCGCCACCTGCTCGCCGCCGCCGTTGCCGAAGAGGACACCGCCCGCGCGCTCGCCACGCTCGGCATCGGCTTCACCGTCTGGCACGACGTGCGCACCTCGGCCATCGGCCCCGACCCGCGCAACGACCGCGGCAAGATCGACCACATCGTGCTCGGCCCGACGGGCCTGTGGGCGATGCTCAGCGAAGACTGGGGCGAGCCCGTGAAGACGAAGCGCGGTGAGGTGATCGGCCCGGCGCTGGAGGCAGGGGAGCGCCCCGTGCACGAGCTCTCGGCCCGCGCTCGCGCCTTCGCGCGCGAGGCGCGCGTGAGGTTCTCAGCTGTGGTGATCGTGGTTCCGGACGGTGCATCGCCCGAGGATGTCATGTCGCTCGGTTCGGTCCGCGGCTCGCAGGCGCTGCTGGTGCAGAGGCCGCGGCTGGTCGACCTGGTGAGGAGCGGGCTCCCCGGGGTCGGAGTCGGCGGCACCGACCTGTTCGAGGTGCGCACCCGCGTCGCCTCGGCGGTGCAGTTCATCTAGCCGAGCAGATCACCTAGCCGGCCCCAGCGTCGGTGGCCCAGCGCATACTGCCCCCATGGCATCCCGAACCGGCACGAAATCGAGCAGCGCAGTCACCTGCCCGCGCTGCGGGGCCGCGAGCGTGCCGATCGTCTATGGCCTGCCCAGCTACGAGTTGTTCGATGCGGCCGATCGCGGCGAGGTGGCGCTCGGCGGGTGCGTCGTGGTCGACGACCAGCCGACGCGTGCCTGCCGCGGCGTCGACTGCGGCCTAGAGTTCTGAACGTGCAGAATCAGATACCCGCCGAACGCCGCCACCTGCTCGATGTGCCGCATTTCGGCATGCTGGGCACGATCCGCCCCGATGACACGGTGCAGGTGAACCCGATGTGGGTCGACTACGACGAGGCGACGAACACGTTGAGGTTCACGCACACCACCTATCGGGCGAAGTACCGCAACCTGCAGCGCAATCCGTCGATGAGCCTGGCGATCTTTGACGACAACTGGCTCGACTACCTCGAGGTGCGCGGGCAGCTGATCGAGACGATCCCCGACCCGACGGGTGCGTATTACGTGCACCTGCAGAATCGCTATGGCGACCCCAGCGATCGCCCGCCGAAAGACAAAGAAGACCGGGTCATCCTGGTCATGTCGATCGAGAAGACCATCGCCGGCTGACCTGCGCGACTACGCGGTCAGCCGGATGAAGGCGCTCAACTCGGCGAGCCCCTCTGCGGAGTGCGGCAGATGATGCCGCAGCGCGGGGGAGTGCACCAGGTACGCTGCCCACTTCGCACGTGAGATCGCGACGTTGAGCCGGTTGCGCAGCAGCAGAAAGCTCAACCCCCGCGGCACGTCGTCGGCAGAGGATGCCGTCAGCGACACGATGGCGATCGCCGCTTCTTGCCCCTGAAAGCGGTCGACCGTGCCCACGGGCGTCTCGACCAGCCCAGCTTCGTCGAGCAGGCGGCGAATCAGCTGCACCTGCGCGTTGTACGGCGCCACCACGATGATGTCGCTGGGCCGCAGGGCATCGTCCACGCGTCCGAGCTCGGGGTCTGTCCACGCGAGCCCGAGGTGTCGTTGCACGAGCTCGACGACGGCTTCGGCCTCGGCGAGGCTTTCGACGGCGTCGCCGTCGTGCGAGACGGGCACCGGATGCAACCCCGGCTCGATCCCGTCGAGTCGCCTCTGCAGCGTCTCGGGTTCGCGTGAGCGCAGGCGGCCCTCGTATGCCAGGTCGGACACGGCGGCGCACAGCGCAGGGTGCATGCGCCAGCTCTCGGCGAGAAAGTAGCCCAGCTCGTCAGGCAGTACGTCGTGGCCGTCAGACAACCAGCCGAGCGCAGACATGTCGACGTGCTCGGGGTGCAGCCCCTGGCTGACCTGCGGCAGTTGCTGCGGGTCTCCGAGCAGCAGCAGGTTGCGCGCGCTGACGCCGACGGCGATCGCGTTGGCGAGCGAGAACTGGCCCGCCTCATCGACGACGAGCAGATCGAGTTCACCTCGCGGCACCTTCGCCGGGTTCGAGAAGTCCCACGCGGTGCCCCCGAGCACGTACCCGACCTCGCGGTGGCCGCTGACGAACCCCGCGACCTCATCAGAGGTCCCGAGCACCGTCCAGTCGACCGCGGCCGCGTACCCGCTCGACGGCGCACGTTTGGCCACTCGTTCCGCGGGCGCGCCCCCGGCGAGCACGCGCCTCAGCAGGTTCTCGACCACTTCGTGCGACTGCGCGACGACGCCGACCCGCCAGCCGCGGCGCACGAGCTTGCCGATCACGAGCCCGCCCACGAACGTCTTGCCCGATCCGGGCGGCCCTTGCACGGCGAGATACGAGCCGTCGAGCCGCAGCAGGCTGTCGACGATGGCGGCCGCCGTGTCGTCGCCCACCGGCGCCAGGGTTCCGGACCGCATCCGGGGCGGGATGCGGCGCAGCAGATCGAGACTGGCTTCACCGGGCAGCGTGGGCAGTCGGTCGGCGATCGCGCGTCCCCAATCGAGGATCGCGCGCCGTTGCGCGCTGGTCGGGATCGGCGCCGGCGGCGTCAGCGCGAGCGGCAATTCGTGCCACGGATCGTTGCCCATGCCGGTCGACTCGGTCAGCAGCACCTCGGCGAACTCGCCGTCGAGCGTGACCTCGAGGATGGAGCTGCGGGCGTGCTCGCTGCGCTCGCCCCGCGGAGCGGGTGTACACGCCGGGGGCAGGGGTTCGTCGTACATGACGTGCGGACGGTCGCCCGGCGCGAACCTGCTGCCCGCAGCGAGGCGTCCGCGCAGGCGCAGCACGCGGCTATCCATGCGGCGCCCGTCGGGGCGGTTCCAGGCTGTCACGACCTCGGCCCCGCCCTCGTCGACGACGAACACGCCGCGCTGATCGGCCCACTCGTCGATCGGCGCGATGTGGCGATTGAAGTGTTCCCACCAGTAGGTCTTGTCTTCGCGGCGGTGGTACTCGATCGCGGCCGCGGCCAGCGCGATCGCGTTCTGATCGCCCGATCGCGACCCGGCAGGCACGCCCTCGATCTGCGCGTACAGCGCGTCGCGCACGATGTCTTCGTCACGTTCGAGCGCGGCATCGCCTGCGCCCGGCTCCGGGTCGACGTCTCCCCGTCGCGGAATCGAGTGCTCATCCGCCCGCGCCAGCAGCCAGTCCCACAGCCTCAGCGTCGACACACAGTCGTACCGGTTGTAGTCGGCGATCTCGGCGAGCTGTCGCGCTGCCTCCGCCGCCTCACCCGCGGCCACGAGCAACGTGTAGTCGACGTACGCGACGATCGAGCCGGCTCCGTCGGTCACGTCGGACTCGCGCAGTTCGGCGCCCATGTAGAGCGGCTCGAGCTTCTTGAGCCCGTACGAGGCGGACGAGACCCGGATCGACCGTTTCACCAGCGGATACAGGTCGACGAGCACATGCTCGCGCAGCAGGTCGTCGAGGATCGCCTCGCCGACCCCGTGGCGGGCGCACAGTGCCTGCAGGTGGCTGCGCTCGTAGTCGGCGTAGTGATAGATGTGCATGCCCGGATGTGCGAGGCGACGGTCGCGCACGTATTCGAGAAAGCCGAGCAGCGCCTCTTTCTCTTGCGCGCGGGTGTGAGCCCAAAAGGGCTTGAAGTGCCCGTGAACACTGCCGTCGCCGACTTCGATCACGCCGAACAGGTACTCCAGCCCCCACACTGCGGGGTCGCCGTCGTTCCACAGCGGGTCGCCCTCGAAGTCGAAGAACACATCGCCCGGGTCGGGTGCCGGCAGCGCGGCGAGCCCGATCGCATCGTGCACCTCGTAGTTCAGCCCGACCTGCGGGGCGTCGCGCTGCATGCGCGCCTGCGCACGCAGCTTCGTGAGCGCGGCGGCTCCGATGCCGGCGACGTCGGCGGTCGAGGCGGCCAGTTGAGAAACGGTGTGGATGCCCGCCTCGGCCAGCCGGGTGCGTTGCGTCACGCGCATCCCGGCCACCTGCAACACGTCGTCGGTCGCGGCGACCTGAACCGCGCACTCCGCGCAGCGTCCGCAGGCCGCGTAGCCGGCATCGCCCCATGAGATCGCTTCGGTGGCGGCCATGCGTTCGTCGAGCATCCAGCGCAGGCGTTCCATGCGGTCGTCGAACACCGGCTCGATGTCGACCCGGCGGTGCGTCGAGCGCGGTCCGTCGCCGAGCAGCAGGTGCACGTCGGGCCCGAGCGGAATGCCGAGCCGTTCGAGTTGCCCGGCATACGCCGCAAGCTGCAGCAGCGCCGTGATGCGCGCCTTGCGGGCCAACTTGGTGTCGTACACCTCGTAGACGTCGCCGGTCTTGATCAGGAAGTCGGCGAACCCGACAAAGCCCCCGTCAGCAGGGCTGCCGTCGAAGAATGTGGCCTGGAACACCACATCCGCACCCCCGCGCAGGGAGGCGACCGTGGCATCCTGCGCGGCCGTCAGCGCAACGGGGTCGGTCGACGGCTCGGGCTTCTCGATCGAGGCGACCCCACCGGCGCCACCCGGATGCCACTCCCCGAATTCGGCGACGTAGGCCTCGTACGCTCGCGCCTCGTGCTCGCCGCCCAGGATGCCGGCCCGTGCCAGCATCGGGTCGTCGATCTCGTCGGCCGCCTCGATGCGGCCGAGCTTGGCGTCGAGCTTGCGCATCAGCGCCCACTCGCATTTGACGGCGTTCGTGAGGTCGCTGGCGCTGTAGAACACAGAGCCATCGCGAACGAACATGGGGGGAGGCTAACAGCGACGTGTGACGCGACTCAGCGCGACGAGTTCGCCGATCTGCCGCGCACGATGCCCACGAACGTGTCAATGAGCGGATGCTGCCCGGACGTCAGCCAGGCGAGGCCGATCCCGGTGTCGGGAGCGTCGGTCACCGGACGCGCCACCACGTCGCGCCGTGACAGGGCCCGCGCCACCGCCTGCGGCATGATCGCCACCGCGGTGCCGGTCGCGACCAGCTCGGCAGTCGCGGCATCCTGACCCTCGACCACGTTCTCACCCGCGAGGTCGGCCAACGTCACCGAGTCGAGCGCCCCGACGACCGAGTCACGCGCGGCCAGCACAACCGGCTGCTCGCGATAGAGCTGGATGACATGCAGGTCGTCAGAGGCTTCGACGTCGCGCAGCAGCGCCATGTGGGCGGGCCCGCGCAGAGCCGCCAGGGCATCGGTCTCGGATGCCGGGCGCAGCTCGAGCCGGGCGTCGAGCCTGCGCTCGTCCCAGACTCGCGCCCATTTGCCCGGCGTCACGCCCGGAACGAACATCACGACGAGGGGAGCAGCCACCCGGCCAGGCTAGCTGCACCACCCAGGTAGATTGGGCGTCATGACAGACAGCAGCGCAGGCGCCGAGCGGCCCGACAACCGTCAGCAGCCGAAGCCGCCGAAGGCGCAGCTGCTGAAGCCCGAGAACGCGGCGAAGAAGCTGTCGATCTATCTGCCGGCCACGCCCGACGACTTTCAGAACACGCCGATCACCCGCGATCAGCTCAAGGCCCTGAACGATGACCCGCCCGAGTGGCTGGTCACGCTGCGCCGCGACGGACCGCACCCACGCAGTGAGGTCGCACGTCGTCTCGGCATCTCGAATTCGGGGCTCGCCCGCGCCGGTCAGCCCGATGTGATGACGACCGCCGAGATCAAGCAGTTGCTGGTCACCATGCCTGCGTGGCTGGTCACCGAGCGGGCGCGCATGGCTGCGACCCGCGGCGCGCTGTAGGACGTTCGACCCTGATCTTCACTCACGTCGCTCCGTAGGGTTCTGGCTGTCGCGCAGTACGACAGGCAGGAGGTGCGACATGTGGCGCAACGCGCTTCACCATGTGTTCGGTCCGTTGGCGTACGCCTGGGTCGATTCGGGAGTCCGCAAATACGGCGACCTGGCCTTCCCCCACGACGTGCCGATCTCGCACGGCTGGGGCACGGATCCGTATCGTGTTCTCGTCATCGGCGGGCCCGTCGTGCAGGGCATCGGCGTCGCGTCGTATGACCTGGCGCTGTCGGGTCACCTGGCGAGGCAGCTCGCCACGAAGACCGGTCGCGGCGTCGATGTCGAGTCGCGCGGGAGCGAGCACTTCGACTCCTTCACCGCGGCGCGGGTGCTGAGAAGTGAAGACCTGCGGCGGTTCGACGCCGTGCTGCTCATGCTCGGTTCACGCGAGGCCGTCTCGTTGCGGAGTTCCCGACAGTGGAAGGCCGATCTGCACCGGCTTCTGGGCGTCATTGCCGAGGTGACGCCGAACGGGCCGCCCGTCATGATCGCGGGGCTGACGTCGTTCGCCGACGACCTGGAACTCCCCGGCCCGGTGCGCAGGTTGCTCGCGAAGCGCGTCCAGCGACAGAACCTCGAGACCGAGGAAGCGTGCAACGCGTCGGGGGCGGCAACCTACGTCCGCTTCGCGCCGGCCCGCGCCGGGATCGAGTACGGCCGCGATGCGGCCGCTGTGTACGAGAGCTGGGCGACGGCGCTCGTCCCGCCGATGATGAGCGCCCTCGACCGCACCGAATCCATCCGTGCATCCCAGGCCGAGACCGTCGAGGAGGGCGCCCGTCAGCGCGCCCTTGATGACCTCGAGGTGGACGCGAAGCGCAACCCGAAGCTCGACCGCTTGGTAGAAGCCGCGCGAGACATGCTGGAAATGGACGCAGCATCCATCAACTTCATCGATCACGGGCTTCAGTGGACCAAAGCGTCGGTCGGCGTCGACTCGCCGACGATGCCGCGCGGCGACGCGATCTGCAACACCACGATCGAGACAACCGGTGTGTATGTCGTCGAAGACCTCGACGAAGAGCCGCGCCTACGCACGTCGAGGTGGACGGCGCCCACGCATCACGTGCGCTTCTACGCCGGCTACCCGCTGGAAGCGCCGGGAGGGGCGCGGGTGGGCGCGCTCTGCGTGATGGATCGCCGACCGCACACGTTCTCGGCCGGCGAGTCGGCGACCCTGCGCGATCTCGCCTTGAGCGTTCAAAAGGTGCTGTGGGAGCGCTGGGCGTAGGTATGTCCGCGCAAAGGAGGACGGACAGGCGTAGCGTGTAAGACATCGCGGCACAACCACCCGCGGTCCCCGCACCCGGATCAGGGGGTTTTCACGTGTGGAAGAACGTCGTGCACGCGCTGGTCGGCCCGCTCGCCTACGCGTGGATTCGCGCGCGTGTGCGGCGCGAGGGCGAACTCGCCACGCCATTCGGCACGCCGATCTCCCATGGGTCGGGCCCGGACCCTGACCGCGTGCTCGTGATGGGCGGTCCGATCGTTCGCGGACTGGGCGTCGTGTCTTTCGACCTCGCGTTGGTCGGACACCTTGCCCGTCGGCTCTCATCCCGCACGGGGCGAGGAGCTGACGTCGAAGCGCGCTCGATCGCCCGGTTCGACGCGACCCTCGCCGCCGAATCCGTTCGCCGTGAAGATCTCAGCCGGTTCGACCTGGTGCTCATCATGATGGGCATTCACGAGATCCTGTCGATGACCCCGATGTCGTCGTACGCCCGCGACATCCGCGCACTTATCGCCGCGGTGGCCGGGGTGACGACGCCCTCACGTCCGGTGCTGATCGCGGGCGTCGCTCCGTTCATGCAAGACATGAACGTGCCACAATTCGCCGTCGCGTGGATGGAGCGGCGAATCATCCGGCAGAACGCAGAGACGCGCAAGGCATGCGAGGAGTCGGGTGTCGCCGAGTACGTGACGTTCGCACCCGACCGCCTCGGCATTCGCTTCGGCCGCGACGCGTCGGCGGTGTACGAGAGTTGGGCCGTCGCTCTGGTCCCGGTCGTCGAGCGCGCCCTCGCGACGCGGTCACCGCTGGCCCAGGCTCCTGCGGATGAGGTTGCGCGGCAGCGGGCACTCGACGACCTCGGCGTGCTCGACAGCGCGCCCGACGCGGCGGTGGACCGCATCGTCGAGATGGCCCGCGACATGCTGGGGATGGATGCCGCATCCCTCAACTTCATCGATCACGACCGCCAGTGGAGTAAGGCGAGCGCCGGGCTCGACGCGGTGGACCTTCCGCGTGACGAGGCGATCTGCAACACCACGATCCAACGGCCCGGTGTGCATGTGGTTGAAGATCTGGATGCCGACCCGGCCTATCGCGAGGCGTCGTGGGCTGCCGCGGTCGACCACGTGCGCTTCTATGCCGGGTACCCGCTCGAGGCGCCCGGGGGCGAGCGGGTCGGCGCGCTCTGCGTCATGGATCGCGAGCCGCGACAGTTCAGCGACGACGAGACCGCGACGCTGCGCGACCTGGCGCTACGTGCTCAGGCTGTGCTCTGGGAGCAGCGCGCCGGCTGACGAACCTTCGGCTTACTGTTCCGGGCCGTCGCCGCTGGGAGGCGGCCCGTCAGCCTGGGGAGCGACCCACTGGGCGGGCCCGGCCGTTGGGGCGTCGGTGCTCGTCGTGTCGGTGTTGTTCGCGCTGTGTCGCCCGGCCATCAGCTGTGAGCCAGGCGCATCGAATCGCGGGTGCTGGTTGCCGACGGAGACGACTCGCGGCCAGTGTGCGGCGCCGTCGCCTCGGTGACCCGGCGTCGCATCGGAGCGACAGCGTCGAAGTCGATGCTGCGCAGGGGGATCGGGGGTGGCTGCAGGCGTGACGCCGACGGCGCTCCGGGCTCGCGGCGATGACGTGGGGTCGACATGACTCCACCCAATCTCGGCGCGGCCCCGCGGGCAACGCCTTGACAAAACGCCGCCCGGGTGCCAGATCAGCGTCGGCTGGTAGCCGCCTGAACATCCTGATCAGGATGCCGTGGCAGGCGGACGCTGGATGTCATGACCGTGAAGCTGAACAAGCAGGCCGTGACGCACGCCCGTTCTCTGATCAAGGCCGGCAAGGTCGTGCGCGACGAGCCGGGGGACTGGCGCGGCGCTCAACTCGCGGCGAAAGACGAGACGGCGTGGCTGAAGAAGCACTCGTGGGACGACTTCGCGTCGTGGAACTTCGGGGTCGACCCGAAAGCGTCACCCGAGACGAAGGGTCGCTACAGCTTCCCGATGGGTGACTACACGAAGGTGCACCGCTCGGCGGTGATCGCGATCGAGTCGCGCGCGGCGCAGAACGGTCACCGCGACATCGCGAAAGCGTCGAAGAGGTTGCTGATCCTCATCGACAAATCCGCCCGTTGAACCTCAACCCTGCACCTCAACAAGGAGAAGAAAATGGCACGCGTAACGAAACCCACGAACGACGATGACGTTGTCGTGGTCGACAACACCACCGATCCCGCCTACGTCGAGCCGGTCACGGCAGCCGACACCCGCGTGGTCGATCGAGATGTGGTCGAGCCAGCAGTGGTCGAGCCAGCAGTGGCCGAGCCGGCAGTGGTCGAGCGAGAGGTCGTCGACACCGACGACGTGTACGACCGGGAGCGCGCCGAATTCGGCGGCATGAAGTTCGGCTCGGCGTTCTTCGGCTGGCTGACCGCCCTTGGTATGGGCGTGCTGCTGACTGCGATCGTCGCGGCCATCGGCACAGCTCTCGGCATGTCCGCCGATGACGCGCAGGTCTCGGCTCGTGCCCTCGGCGTCGGCGGCGCGATCGCGGTGGCGGTCGTGCTGTTCATCGCCTACCTCGCCGGCGGCTATGTCGCCGGTCGCATGGCCCGCTTCAGCGGTGCACGGCAGGGCTTCGCGGTGTGGCTGTGGGCGGTTATCGCCGCGGTGGTACTCGGCGTTCTCGGCCTGGTGCTGGGCGCCCGTTTCGACGTGATGTCGAACCTCGACGCGTTCCCGCGCATCCCGCTCTTCGGCGACGACGTGACCGCCGCGGGCATCATCACCGCTGTGATCTTCGCCGCCATCGCCCTCGTGGGTGCGATTCTCGGTGGCCTCGCGGGCATGCGCTACCACCGCCGGGTGGACCGCGCCGGCGCCGCCGTGGTGTGACCGCGGGTCAGCGCTTCTCGCGGTGCTGAGTCGGCCCCTCGCCGCTAGCTGAAGTCTCGGCCTCGGCGGGGGTCCATTGCGCCGGCCCCACCGCGGTCGGCGCATGCGGATTCTTCGCGCTGTGTTTTCCAGCCATACCCATCGTTCGGCGCGCGGGGAAATCCGGATTGCCGCATCGGAGGTGCGGTCTAGCCTGGTTCGGTGAGCACACGCAACGCCCTGACCGAACCCATCGACCCGGCGGTCGCGGCACGCCTGGCCGCCACCGGCCTTCGCATGGATCTCGCTGATCCTGACGACGCGGCCGTCGCCGAGCCCTGGTCTGAGGCGGCGAACCGCGGCTTTCATGGGGGCAAGGTCACCCCCGAACGCCACGCGGAGTGGCGTGAGGCGAACAGCGCCCGACGCAACACCGGCGTGTGGGACGAATCAAGCTCGAGCCTCGAGCCGGTCGGCACCAGCAACTCGTGGATCAGCCGCCTCGCCGTACCAGGCAACCGCACGATCGACGGGTGGGCCATCAGCACGGTGACCGTGGCATCCACTCACCACAAGCGCGGAATCGCCCGCGCCCTGCTCGAGGCCGAGCTCGCCACCGCGGCCAAGCATGTGCCGATGGCGATGCTCACCGTCAGCGAATCGAGCCTCTACCAGCGCTACGGCTTCGCACCGGCAGCGTTCGCGGCCGATTACGAGTTCGACATCCGTCGCACGACCTGGACGGGCCCGACCCCCGACGGACGCGTCGAGTACATCACCCTCGACCAGTTCGCCGAGGCGCTCGCCGAGATGCACCCGCGGCTGCTGCCTACGAGCCCCGGCCAGATCGACATCTGGCCGCTGCGCGTCGCACAGATCGCCGGCACGGCCGCGTCCGAAGAAGATCGCGCCAAGAAGCTGCGTGCGATTCGATACCTGGATGCCGGGGGCACCTCTCGCGGAATCGCCCTCTACAAGATCAGCGGCGGCGACGACGATTTCGTCGCGCACGAGCTGACTGTCGAGCACCTCGTGACCGAGACCGCCGATGCCGATGCTGCCCTCTGGCGCTACCTCCTCGAGGTGCCGCTGGTCGCGAAGGTGAAGGCGGGGCACCGTCACCTCGAAGAACCCGTGCATTGGATGATCACCGACTGGCGCGCCGCGACCGTCACTGTCTGGGAGCACCAGTACCTGCGCATCCTCGACGTGCCGGCCGTGTTCGAGGCGCGCGGGTACCTCACCGACGGGCGCATCGAGTTCGAGGTCGACGACCCCTACGGCTATGCGTCGGGTCGCTTCGAGCTGACGATTCAGGATGGTGTGGGCAGCATCGCCGCGATCGCTGGGCTGAGTGGGGCGCCGGCTCTCACCCTCGGAGTCCCGGAACTCTCCGCGATCTACCTCGGGGGAGTGAAAGCCGCGACTCTCGTCGCCGCTGGCCGGATACGTGAATCGGAGGCGGGTGCTGCTGCCCTCGCAGACGGTCTACTCCGCAGCGAGGCCACCCCGTTCCTCAGTATTTGGTACTGACAGACCACGTTCAAGCGAGTCGCTACTCGGCATTGTCGGTGACCTCAGCGAAGATACTTTCGAACCTCAAGGATTGGACCCCCGTGACTAGCTCGCCTCTTTCGGTACTCGAGATCTGCGCTGGTGCGGGTGGCCAGTCTTCGGGTCTGGAAAGGGCTGGATTCGGCCACGAGCTAGCAGTTGAGATCGACGCCGACGCGGCTGCGACCCTTCGACTCAATCGCCCGACATGGGACGTCCAGACGACCGACGTGCGAAACATCGACGGCCGCAAGTATCGCGGGATTGATCTCCTCGCTGGGGGAGTCCCTTGCCCTCCGTTCAGCGTTGCGGGAAAGCAACTTGGCGCTGAGGATGAGCGAGACCTGTTCCCTGAGGCACTTCGACTGATCAGCGAAGCGAAACCTGCAGCCGTCATGCTGGAGAACGTCAAAGGCCTGGCAAGCGCCCGATTCGCCGACTATCGGAACCAGATCATTCGAGAGCTCGAAGGGCAAGGCTATGTCACTAGCTGGCAGCTCCTCTATAGCTCAGAGTTCGGCGTTCCGCAGCTTCGCCCGCGATTCATTCTCGTTGCATTGAAGACGCGTGCGTTCAGGAGGTTTTCCTGGCCGGGTGCGGTGGCAACGCCGGCTGTTGTTGGTGAGACACTTCTGCCGCTTATGCGAGCCAACGGCTGGACCGGCGCGGAGGCATGGGCCCGCAAAGCCAATGGAGTTGCGCCCACGATCGTAGGTGGTTCGAAAAAGCATGGAGGTCCTGATCTGGGGCCGACTCGGGCGAAGGCGGCCTGGCTCGACCTTGCGGTCGACGGAAAAGGGATTGCCGACGAAGCCCCCACGGGTCGTCATCCCGTCGATCACATTCCTCGGCTAACCAACGAAATGGTGGCTCGAATCCAAGGCTTCGACCCGCGATGGAAGTTTCACGGTCTCAAGACATCGACCTACCGGCAGATCGGGAATGCGTTCCCGCCCCCGGTTGCGGCGAGTATCGGAAACGAGATCGCTGTTGCCCTTGGAGCGGTGGCTCGGCCTGCGCTTCGGATCGCCTGACGCCCAGGGGTCAATTGCGAGCGTCGCACGCACCACGTCAGCGCGTCTAATGTCCCGCCTGACTCCTTGTTGTGCTCGGGAGCAAGGGCGCGGGCTCGTCGACATGGTCCTCCTGGTCCGCTCTGCGCCAGTACCCGCCGCCAACTGGCACGCCCCGTGGATCGCTAATGTCCGTGTGCACTACCTGGAAGCTGACGACTTCGCCGGGCTCGGGGACTTCGACCTCGAAAGCCTCCGCTAGGAACACGTGCACCCGGTAGTCGCCGCCGATAACCAGGAAGCCCTCTTCGCGAAGCTTTTCCCGAGCGCCGCCACCATCCCGCAATCTGCGCATGAAGTCTTTCTGCTGAGCCACCGTCGCGATGACGTTGCCCGTAATCCGGCGCCCTTTTGCGACGCGCAGCAGCTCAGAAACTCGCGCTTGTCCCACCTTGGCCGACAGCACCCGATCCAGTTCGTCGCTCGCTAGTTCAGCCAAGAGATTTGGCGCGAATGCTATGCCGCGATGGATCCACTGGATCGCCGCGCGACCAGTGTCATTGAGGGTGACCTTCTTGTCCCAGTTGAGACCGGTGTTTAGCCGTTGGGAGGTGATGCGGACGACACCAACGCTGAACTCTGACTTTCGATCCACCGCACGGACAACCAGAGCGAGTCTGTTGTTGGAGATCGGCGGAATCATCCATGAGCCGCTCTCGGAAAACTTGCAATCAACGTCGACACCAGCGATCTTGAAGTCGAGCTCGTCCCCGTCTTCGAATCCAAAAGTGCGCTGGATATTGATCTCGATGAGGCTTCCGTAGTGGGCGCGCTCTGTCTTCGACAGCTGATCCCAGCGGAATCTGCCCGTGCGCTGACCGTCATAAAGCTGGTCGAAAGTGTCTCGGACAATCTGAGCAAACCGTCGTCCCTGGGGGTCCAGGGCTTGAATTGCGGCGTGCACGGCGACAAGCTCGTCATCCTGTTCCGGCACGCGGGAAGGCTAGCGCAGAATCGAATCTGTTGGCCCATCTGTACGCGCGGCGACCTCCGACCTCGTGCGAAGCCACTGTGAAGACCAACAGTGCGAACTGAAATCCGGCATTGGCTCAAGTTGTCGGATAGCGCCTTTCCAACCAATCGCGAAACTGTGGTGGTCTCGGGTAGTCGTGTTCGTTCAGCACCCTTGCGATGTCCCTAGCCGTTATGACCACGATCGGGTGGCCGTCTTCCTTGAGTTCGGAGTAAGCCTGTTGATCGAGATAACTCGTGGCGACCAAGACCCCGAACTGTCGATGCCGAATTCGCGAAATCAAGCGGGAGAGTTCGCGCACTCCGACTCCATTAGATGCGGCGTAGCACTTGGCTTCAAGCGCAAAGTCGATAACGATTGATCCGTCTCCGGATCCCAGACGGAACGTTCCAATCCCGTCGCGACCACCATCTCGCGATGGCCTCGTCCCCTCCAGCGTGTCCACAGAGCTCAAGAACAATCGTGCGATTTCGATGGCAAAGCCCTCAAAGAGGTGTGGCTTGGGCGCAAAGTGAGCGCGGATTGTGGCAAGCAATTTGATGTCACGAGCTGAGTCTGGGAGCTGCTCCAAGCGGCTGCGCATGCGCCGCGTGCGCGGCGCAAGGAGAGGCTCGACCGCCCCGCCGGCCTTCCAGCGCTTCAAAGGGCCGCTGCCAGGGAAATCGACGGGTGGCCCTCCGCGGACGATGGAATCTGCCCATGAACGGGGGATAGTCGCGATATCCAGAGCGGTGAATCGGGCTCGGTAGTTTTGAAAGCGGACTCCGCTAACCGTGCGCCATATCGCGACCAAGCCATCGTCGGAAGTCCCTCTCCAATCGCCGGGGACGAACAACCCAAGGAACCTGTAGGCGCGGCCCTTCCCCGACTTCGCGAATCCGAAGATGGGAGGAATGCGAGGGCGTCCCTCGGCTGAAGCCGCCGTTGCGAAGACATCCCTCAGGTGAGCATTTCCGCGACGTGGTGTGTCGTGGAGACCGCGTCCGCCTTGTCGGTTGTCGCCGAAGTATGTAAGAACACCTGCCTCTGGATCGAACTCATCTGGCCAGTCCAAGTGCTCACCGCTTGTGACGAGCACGAGAGCCCTCGGCGGCCCGGACTTACCTGCTGTGCGGATCCCCCCAGCGTTTCCGACTGGCAGTAGGCGGGAAATCGGGTCGTCCCCGATGTTGCCCCCAGTCCCGCCGACATAAGTTGCGTCGACAACGAGGTCCGCCGACGGCAGCTCCGAGAATGAGAATTCCGACATCGAGATCCAATCGCGCGTTGGACGGAGGGTATCGTGTCGCGGTTTAGCAGCGGACGCCAGCGCGTCAACACCCCGCCAACGCGTCCACCGACCCCTGATCCGCGGGCACCCCACTCCGGTTCACCGCATCCACGTTCCACGTCAGCACCCCGCCGTTCCACGCCGCGGTGACGACGCCGAGCGTGCTGTCGTAGTAGATGTCGCCCACGCCCAGGCGGCTGAAGCATCCACCCCAGCGGGCCGTGACGG
Organism: Pseudolysinimonas sp.; assembly: GCA_039932215.1. Classification (GTDB taxonomy): domain Bacteria; phylum Actinomycetota; class Actinomycetes; order Actinomycetales; family Microbacteriaceae; genus JBDSKH01. The sequence continues at coordinate 19,970 of JBDTQN010000003.1, forward strand.
GGCCCACGTAATCGACGGAGGCCGGCGCCGGCGCGGGAGCAGCAGCGGGCGGGGGAGCGGGCGCGGCAGCCACCGGCGCCTCAGCAACGGCGGACGGTGTCGGCGACGACGTCCCCGGCTTCAGCGCTCCCGGCGTGTACCACGACTCGGGTTCTGCCGGCCCAGAAGCGCAGCCGCTCAGCAGCGCGACGACCAGCACGGGCACAGCGATCAGCACACGGGAACTCACCGTACGACGGTATTAGAACCGACGCCCACCACCGCGCACTCACGCCCGCGAGTCGGAGCCTCCGCTGGTTCTCGTCCCGCTCGGCACGCCCGCGGCCGGGCAGGTAAGCTCAGGACAATGGCCGAAGAATGCAAACACGGGTTCGAGGCCGGTTTCTGCGACATCTGTTATCCCGCGCCGGTCCCCGAACAGATCAAACCTGTGCGCGCCCCCGCAGGAACCCGCAAGCCCGCCGCCCGCGTCGCCGGTGCGCCGCACGTCGCGCCGTACACGCTGTCGACGCAGCGCTTCTTCCACGTGACGCACCTGCGCAACCTCGAGGCGATCATGCACACCGGCGAGATCCGCGCCGACGTGACGCCCGAAATCGATGTGAGCTCGGCGATCACCCGCGAGTTGCGAGCCGGCGCCGACCTCGCCGACGGCACGACCGTCTCCGAGTACGTCGCGTTCTACGCCTCCCCGATCGCCGCCCGCTGGGCAGAGCTGCGCGACGGGGCTCTCGGCCCGCACTGGTCCGACGAGGCCCGCGCCGCGAAGCCGGCCGAGTTCGTGCTGCTCGCAGTTCCGGCCACCGTACTCAGCGAGGGAATGGTCGCCGCCGACGCCGATGCTGCCGCCCCGGCAACCCAGTTCGCCCACGGAGCCGTCGACGCCACCCAGCTGCTGCGCCGCGTCCGCACCGACGACCCCGACTTCCTCACCGCCGAGGTGCTGATTCCGCACGCTGTCTCGTTCGACAGCGTCGCCCTCATCGGCGTCGCCAACGACCGCGTGCGCGACCAGGTGCGCGAGATGCTCTCTGACGCCGGTGGCTACGCGCCGAAGGTCGCCGTCTACCCGCCCTGGTTCGCCGCCGAGTAGCACCCCGATCCGGTCCGACCTTCACGCCGCAGCCGTTCGGAATCAGCGCTACCGTAGCGCTCATCCCGAACGCCGAGGAGATCTGATGTCCTTCCTCTCAGACGACACCCGGGCAGCACTCTCGGCCGCGCAGAACGCGACCGCACCGCTCGACCGGCTCGCCGGCATCCGCAATCTGATCGCGGCGCTCGAGAGCGAGCCGGCGACACTGGCCTCGGTGCGTGAAGCTCAGGATGCCGGGGCGAACTGGGACGAGATCGCCGCCTCAGCAGGGCTCACCGCCGCCGCCGCGAAGTGGCGCTGGCAGGGGAGCGACGCCGAGATCGCCGCACGGCACGAGGCCGGGCGCAAGCGGTCGGCGCGGCCCAGCAGTAAGCCGGCCGACCTGCCCGGTATGAGCGTCGCCGAGGCCGCGACGCAGCTCGAGATCAGCGTGCAGGGCGTCTACCAGCGCATCGCGCGTGGGCAGCTCAGGGCCGAGACCGTCGTGCTCGACGACGGCCGGAGCTACAAGCGGGTCTTCCCGGACTGAGACGGGCATCTCGCCGTCAATGGGGGACAGCGGGTGGGGCAGTTGGGGGACCGTACCCTCCGGGTCTGGTGTGAAGACGGTAAGCGTCCCCCAAACGGGGGTTACTTTCGACGGGTCGCGGGGGCTCGACAACGGGTCCTTCGCGGAACCGAAGGGGAACACGATATGAATGAACTGACGCGCCGCAGAGGCATCTCTGCAGCGGCCATCCTGACGGGGGCGATCCTCACCGTCGGACTCAGCACGCCGGCTATCGCTGCACCGCAGCAGGATCTGGGCGGACACAAAGACAAGGGCTCTGCAGCTCTGCGCAAGGCGGTCACCGCCGACAACATCGCCAAGCATCTGGCGGCGCTGCAGAAGATCGCCGACCAGAACGGCGGCAACCGCTCGGCGGGAACCCCCGGTCACGTCGCGAGTGCCGCGTATATCGAGCAGCAGCTCAAGCGCGCCGGCTACAAGACCGAGCGTCAGCCGTTCAGCTACGACAAGGTCAACCTCGACCTCGCCGAGTTCTCGCAGATCACGCCGACGGCGACGACCTACACGCTGCAAGAGCAGTTCTACCCGATGGACTACTCGGGTGAGGGCACCACTGACGCGCTGCTGCAACCGGTCGACATCAACCTCGAGGGCGACCGCGCGTCGAGCAGTGGATGCGAGCCTGAGGACTTCGCCGACTTCACCGCCGGCAACGTGGCCCTGATGCAGCGCGGAACCTGCGCCTTCGCAGACAAGGCTGTCAACGCCGAGGCCGCGGGTGCGTCTGGCGTGGTCATCTTCAACCAGGGCAACGACGTCCCGGGCGATGACCGCTTCGGTGTTCTGCTTGGAACGCTCGGCGCGGTCGGCAGCACCATCCCGGTGCTCGGCACCTCGTTCGAGATCGGTCAGGCACTCGCGGCCGACCCGACCACGACCGTTCACATCACGGTCGAGACGACCACCACCACCATCGACACGTTCAACGTGATCGCGAAGACCAAGAAGGGTGACCCGACGAAGCAGGTCGTCGTCGGCGCCCACCTGGACTCGGTGAACGAGGGACCCGGAATCAACGACAACGGATCGGGCAGTGCCACGATCCTCGAGGTCGCGCTGCAGCTGGCGAAGACCAAGTCGAAGATCGGCAACCAGATCGTGTTCGCCTGGTGGAGCGGCGAGGAGGACGGGCTGCAGGGCTCGAACTACTACGTCTCGCAGCTGACCGACGAGCAGGCGGCCAACACCGCGCTGAACCTCAACTTCGACATGGTGGGTTCGCCGAACTCGGTGAACTTCGTGTACGACGGTGACGGCGACGCGTTCGGCGAGGCCGGGCCCGAAGGTTCCGCCGAGATCGAAGCGGTCTTCAACGACTACTTCGCCTCGCAGGGCATTCCGACCGCTCCGACCGCGTTCGACGGACGCTCGGACTACTTCGGATTCATCAACGCCGGCATCCCCGCCGGTGGTCTGTTCACGGGTGCGGAAGGCATCAAGACCGCCGAGGAGGCCGCCACGTTCGGCGGTACCGCCGGTGCGCCGTACGACCCGTGCTACCACCAGGCGTGTGACACCACGGCGAACGTCGACAAGGTCGTGCTGGAGAAGATGGCGGATGCGGTGGCCCACGCGGTCTACACGTACGGCAACGTCACCACCCGCTCCGGTCACGGTGGACACCACGGTGGCCACGGCAACTGGGGTCACGGCAACGGTCACGGCGACTGGGGCTGGGGCTGGGGTTCCGGTGGCCACGGTGACAAAGATCACCGCTGGGGCGGCAAGTAAGTCCTAGCTGACAACGACGGCTGGGGCTGCGGGTCTAGAACTCGTAGTCCCAGTCGTCGTACGTGTCGGGGATCTGCGAGGCATTCGGGTAACCGGGCGTGCACAGCCCCGCCGCATACGCCAGACCTTGAGACCACGTGAGGTTGCGCGACTCCGTCGGGTACGGGCCGTAGATCTTGTCGATGCCGACCGACGACAGCGAGAGTCCGTCCCAGACGAAGAAGACGTCCTTCGTCTCACCGTCGACGAAGGTGTGCTCCCAATGACCCTCGTCAGCGATGAACGTATTCACTCCGGCGTCATCGACGAAGGCGACGCCCTCGAGCTTGCCGGACAGGAAACAGTCGGGCGTCTGCGGCAGCAAGCCGGCGAAGGCGGGGGTGAGGTACTGCGCTTCGTCAGCCGGATAGGTGGACTTGGTGTATCCGACCCAGTTGCCATTCGACAGCCGGTAGTTGCATGACGCGGTCACAGTGTCGCCCGTTTGGGCGTGGTGCTCACGCACCTGAAGGTGGGTGATCCATTCGACCTTCCACGGGTCGACGCAGCCCGGTTTCGGTCGCAGCGACTGGTTCTGGATGGGACCCTCCTCCCATTCGAACTCGCTCGGTGCCACGGGTGGCTTGCTGTTGTCGGGTATGAGGTAGATGACACCGACGTCTTCGCTGCTGGACAGGCTGGCGAGGGTGGTCACCGATTCGGCCAGCTGCGGGAGCGAGATGCCGAGCACAGCCTCGACGTTCGGCTGCGAATATCCGAGGATCCAGTCGGTCAGCTTCTTGACGTCGGCGCGCTGGATGTGGGTCTCGATCCGGCCGAAGCCGTAGGCCTCGCGGGACTTCTGGGCGGGATCGAAGTTGATCTGCGTGCCCGACGCGATGTTGTAGTTCACCTCGTTCTTGCTGTCGACTTCGGGTGGGAGGGGCGAGAACTTCTCGGTGATCAGACCCTCGGCGAAGTCGGCATCGGGTGCTGTGCCGACGTGCACCGTTGATTCGACCTTGGCACCCGCCTGGCTTGTGGGGTCGGTGATGCCGAGCAGATTGAGGCAGCTCGATACGTTCGCGGGAAGGGTGCCAATCGGGTTCGAGATACGCAGCGTCACAGACCCGAGCCGACCGTCGACGTTCTGACCCACCGGCATGTAGATGTTGGGATCGTGTGACCACTTCATGTCCCAGTGGGTGATCAGCGAGGTGATGCTGAACGCCATGTTCAGCATGCTGACGATCTTCTTCAGGCTGGTGCCGAGGCCGCCGCTGGCGACGTCGGCGGCCGCGAGCCCCTTGTCGATGGCACCCTTCATGATCGACCCGAGCGGTCCGGAGTCGGCGAGGAACTGGTTGACCGACTCGATCCCCTTCTGGATGGCCCCGCACGGGTCGGAACTGACTCCGCCGGAACCGAACGCCAGGATGCGCTCGTCGGTCGCCGTTCCTGCCGCAGTGGGCCCGGCATCCGGTCTCTGCAGATCGGTCATCGCATCGGCGACGAAGAGGGTGCTGATCGCCTCGGGCACGACCACGCCGAGGCCGTCGCCCGGAGCCTCCATCAGCTCGCGGGCGAAGTCGGCGCGCGGCGACTCGGCGAACCGCCACCACGCCAGGATGAGGGCGCGCGCGCTGACGCTGTCGATTGACGGCTCACCCGTGGCTTCGACCTGTGCGTCTAGCTCATCGAGCGAGACGCCGCCGATGATGCTGTAGCCGCCGTCTTTGGCGAGCGTGGGCAGGCCGACCTGCATCTGCGCCACCTGCCAGTCGGTCACGGCGAGCACCGGCGTACCGGTCACCGGCTTGACCGGATCGCCGCCGTCGAAGGGTGTGACTGCGATGCCCAGTTCTGAGAACGACGAAACGAGGTCGACCGCACCGCCGGCGCCGCCATCGTCCCCGCCGGGGACGCATCCGCTGAGCGACGCTGCAACGCTGAAAGTGAGCAGCGCCGCCAGGGCAGCGCGAAGTCGGGTCCCCATGCTGTGTGCCTCCTCGCCGCAGTATGTCGGGAGCGAGGGGAGACGCGACAGTAGGGTCTCGGCTTATTCGGGAGTCGCCTCAGGATCGCGTTCGGCGTCGGTGGGCTCGGCGTCGTCGTCGAGGCCGAGTTCCTGGGGGTCGACCCCCGAGGCCAGCGCGTCAGCGTCAGCACCGTCGATCTGCGTGTCGGGATTCACGTCGGCCAGGTCGGGTTCGAACGGGATCCTGCCCTCGCCCATGCTCATTTGTCGATCTCCTCGGTCGAGATATCCGGGTTGGGGTCGGTCGCGTCGGGATCGGTCGGGTGCCCCTCGGGCAGCGCCTCGTCGGTAGGCACGCCGTCTTCGTCGATCTTCTTGTCGTGGGGGTCGCTCATCACAGCACCCGCGCCCCGCCGGCGCCGCCCGGATCGTCCTGGCCGGGGACGGTGCCGCCGTTGTCGATGAACGGCTCGGGTTCAGACGGGTTCGGAGCCAGCGGCTCCGGGTCGGGAGCACCAGGCTCGGTCGGAGGATCGGTGGGCATGGGCGCCTCAGGAGGTATGGGTTCGTTGATGCTCATGACCCCAGCACACGCCCCCGGCGCAACAGAGTCCAGGATGCTGCGCGGACTCCCAGCCGAGTCAGAGACTGCGGTGAAGGCCCTGCAGTGCGGTCGCGACCGTCGCCCACGCGGCAGGGTCGGCATCCTTCACCAACTCGGTGAACAGGGCGTCGTCTTCTTCGATGTCGCCGAGCCCCGCCCAGCGCCGGAGGGTACCCGCCGAGTGGTACCGCACCAGGTAGTCGTCGGCCTGAACGCCTCGCACCAGGACCGCGGTGAGGTCGGGGGATGGGTCGACGCGCCGCAAGGCGATGGCTGCGTCGATGCGGGTGCTCCAGTGCAGGGGCGCGTCGAGCACATCGCCGATGTGCCTCGCCCAGCTCTGATCTGCGGTGAGCCGCAGGAGGGTGAGCGCGATCTGCACCTGCGCGCCGGGCGGTGACGTTGGCAGATGCTGCTCGAGCATGTCCACCACGCGAGTCAGCGTGTCACCAGTCGGGGCGGGCTCGAGTTCGGCGAAGGACTCGGCGGCAAGCGCATCGCCCTCACCCATACCGACGATCAACTGTTCGAGCAGCGCCTCGGGCTCGGTGCGCCACGCGTCTCGCAGTCCCGAGAACGCCGGACCGTCGTGCCAGACCATGTAGGGCGAGCCGTACAGGTCGTTGCGCACGTCGGCCCAGGGGCGGCCCTTGATGCTCATGCCCCCGCGTCGCCTGTCGGATCTGCGGCCGTCGGGTCGGCGAGCTCGTCGCCGCCGATCGGCTCACCCGCCCACGTCTCGGCGACCCATCCGCTGGCGGGGGAGCCGGTCATCACGACGACGCCCGTGTTGTCGAGGTGCCGGATGTGGTGCGAGTCGGCGGTGAGGTTGCGCGCCTTTGCCGCCGTCCACACCCGGATGGCGGCACCGTGGGAGACCACGACGACGGTGTCGTCGGCATGTTCGCCGACGATGCGGTCGATCGCGGCGTCGAAACGGGCGAAGAACTCGTGCCCGTTGATCGAGCCGGGAATGCGGGCGTCGAGCGCGCCGGCCGCCCAGCCGAAGGCGGGCTTCACGTACGCCATCACGCTCGGCAGGTCGTTGCGGTCTTCGAGGTCACCCGCCTCGATCTCTTCGAGCCCTTCAAGAACCACGGGCTCAAGTCGCCGCGCCCGCGCAAGCGGAGCAGCCGTCGCCGAGGTGCGCACCAACGGGGAGACGTAGATCGCCGCGATCTGTTCCCCGGCCACCGCATCCGGTATCGCGGCAGCCTGCTGCTCGCCGAGCTCGGTCAGTCCTGGTCCCGGGCGCGCGGTGGCGAGTTCGCCCCGCACGTTGGCGGGCGTCTGGCCGTGGCGGATCAGCAGGAGTCGCATCGTGTCCAGCCTAGGGAGGACACCCGACGGAAAAGCCTGGGAGCGGCCTAGCTCAGTTCCACGTCGTCGTCATCGAGTGCGGCTTCGTCCGCGTCTTCGGGTTCGTCGGTGTGGCCGAACCGCAGACCGCTGGAGATGCCGGTCGAGTTGATGTCGGCGTCGCCGGGGTTGGCGTCGTTCGCGAGCGACTGGCGGGCGCGGATCGCGTCGGCCGCCTCGTCGCGCTTGTCGTCGTCGGTCATGAGGACTCCTTCTGAGTGGCGGTGCGCCGCCTCGCCGCGGGCTTCTTCGTGACCGGAGCGGCCCCGCCGTCGCTCTCGGCACGATGGGCGGGCGGACGCTGAGGCTCGCGGTCGGCGACGGCTTCGTCGTCGATGTCGGTGGCCGCGGCGTGACGTCCGGTCATCTTCGTACGCTACGCGGCGCCGCAGAAGAAAGACAGTGCGGTTAGCGGTTGGCGAGGGCCCAGCTGAAGTTGCCGGCCTCGTCGTCGAAGCTCACCCAGACGTGCACGGTGTCGCCCGAGGGGAGGACCGCATCGCAGGTGAAGATGCTGCCGGCGGCCGTCGATTCGACGATCGGCGGGCAGCTGACGCTGGTGGCCGCGCCCGAGCCGACGAGGTCGGCACGCACGGCGTTCTGCACGTTGAGCGCAAGTGTCGCGGCCGGCACTGACCCACTCAGCGCGAGCGCGAGCGGCAGGCCGACGGCGATCAGCAGCAGGCCGATGAAGGTGAACAGCGGGCCGGTGCCCGAAACGCGCAGTCGGCGGACGATCAGGTACAGAAGCGGGCCGACGAGCGGCAGGGCCAGCGCGAGCAGGGCGCTCGGGGCGGGCAGACCACGGGTCTGAAGCATGCGGCTGTCGGCGACGGCCCACATGAAGCCGAGCATGAACAGCACGACCGCGACGACGGCCACGAGCGGCGTCGGCGTCACGTAGAAGTAGATGTAGCCGGCGAGTACGGCCAGCAGGTTGCTGATCAACGGCATGAACGCGAGCAGCCAGGCCGAGGCGGTGCCGGTCTTGGCGGGCTTCTTGGGAAGCGCGACGCCCTGGATCGGAATCGTGCCCGTGTCGGGTCCGCGGTGGTCGAGGGTCAGCGATGCACGACGCGACATGGCTTCGGTGCCGTCGGTGCCCAGCGCGTACTGCTCTTCGAGCTGCTGCACCTCTGAGGCGTCGCCGCTCTCGATGGCCAGCGCGCCGGCGAGGGCGGCACCGCCACCCGTGGGCTTCGACTCGACGTGCTCGGTCCAGGTGATGCCGTTCCACCAACGCACCTTGGCGTCGTCGGCGGGATCCTGGTACCAGCCTGCGGGAACCACGCGGGTCGTCTGTTCGGTCGTCACACGCTTCTCCCTTCTGGCCAAACCTTGTCGGTACTGCTGAAGCCTAAGAGCGGTTGCTGAAGACTGCTGCCCCCAGTAGGGGTATGTCGTGAACGGGGGTAGAACAACCAGTGCAGAGCACTAGTTCGTCATCGAGTAGATGCCCCAGTTGTCAACGCGCCATTCGATCCAGCCGTTGGCACGCTGCAGGCTCACCGTGACGTTGAAGAACTCTTGGTTCTCGTTCGTCGCGGAGCACTGGAAGCTCTGACCCATCAGCAGCGGAGGCGTGTCAGGACAGTTCACGACGAGGTGCGCACCGAGGATCTCGGCGTCAGACCGTACGGACTGCTGCGCCTCGACCGAGAAGTAGCCGGGGTTGAGCTGAATGACGAGACCGGGGGCCGCCAGAGCGGCACCGATCGACACCACACCGAGCGTGAGCAGGGTGATGAGGGGACCGAAGCCCTGGCCCGAGACGCGCACCGTGCGGGTGAGCCGGGCGACCAGGTAGAACGGAGCACCCAGAAGGCCCCACAACCACGAGGCGGGGCGGTCGAGGCCGCGGCGCTTCAGGGCCTGGTAGTCGAGCACCGAGAGGACGATGCCCGCGACGTGCGGAACGCCGTAGAGCAGGGCTAGCGCGAGAGCGGTCGGCTTGATCGACAGACCGGAGAGCAGCAGCAACAGGCCGGCCATGAGCGCGTAGACCGGGATGAGGGTCATGACCCAGGCGGGACCGGTGTTCGTGTCGAGGTCGGATTCGGCGAGCTGGGTCGTGACACGACCCGCGTAACCGGAGTACATGGGTTCGGCAGCCGGCTCGGGCACGAAGCCGGAGGCGGACTCGCCGACGTGGGCAAACGATGAGCGCGGTGCGGCCGGCTGGCCGAACGCGTCGCCGAGGAGGTCGTCGTAACGGACGCCGAGGTCGTAGGCGCCGCTGGTCGGGGCGTCGTCGAGCACGTGGGTCTCGGCGAACTTGGCGGCCGGCGACAGCTCTTCTATGATGACCTCGT
>JBDTQN010000004.1:0-27849 GCA_039932215.1 Pseudolysinimonas sp.
ATGTCCACGTCAAGCCTCCGCTATTCAGATAGGCGCCCGCCGTCTCTCGGGTGCGCGTCCAGCGTACCTGAGCGCCGGAGCGCGAGCACGCGGCAGACCCGGGCGAGCAGCGCCTCCGGCTCTTTCAGCACGTCATCACGGTGCACGCGGATCACGCGGAAGCCCGCATCCTCGAACGCCTCGCGACGCCAGATGTCGTGGCGCCACTGCTGCGGGTCGGTGCGATGGTGGTCGCCCTCATACTCGAGCGCGACGCGCCACTCGGGGTACAGCAGGTCGGGGTGGAGGGTGTCGACGCCCACGTCGACGGGCGGGTTGAGCAGCGGCTCGGGGAGGCCCGAGCGCATGAGCAGGAGGCGCAGCAACGTCTCCATGCGCGACTCGGCGCCGACCCGCACGTCGCTCAGAGCGCGGCGGGCGCGGGCGGCGCCGCGGGCACGCTCGGGGATCGCTGCGCGCAGGGCATCGATGGATGCGATGGCCGGCGTCTGGCGGCGACGGTTCGGTGTGACGAGGTAGTCACCCACCGCGACGAGGTCATCGTGCCCGAGGAGGGTGGCGAGCTGGAACCAGGCATGCGCCGGCGCGACGATCGGCAGCCCGAGGTGGAGCATGACAGGGAGATCCGCGGCGCGGTGGCCGACGACGCCGGGGCGGCGCATGCGGTCGTGTTGCGCACCGGTCGTCACGTGGATGCGCGAGCTGCGCGGAACCGGTGCGCCGAGCAACGCCGCGGCCGTCAGATGACTGAACGCCTCGCGCGCCCGGAGAACGGGAAGGAGGGCTTCGCAGCGCTCACGCAGCCCGGATGGCTTGCCTCCGATGAGGTGCACACCGCGGAAGGGATGGTCGACGTCTGACGCCCGAATCCGCGATCGCGAGATGCCCGCGTCGGTCAGTTCGTCGAATGTCAGAGGTCGCCCGAGGTGGATTCGATCGACCTGATTCCGCTGCGTCACACCGAAACTGTGGCGCAGCGAGCCGGATCGAACGGGCGACTGTCCACAGCATCCTCGAAGCGGCGCGAATGGTGGGTGCGCTCAGTTCAACCCGCCATGCGCGCCGTCTCGCCGGTTAGAGGGCGCCCGGGAGGTCGGCGGCGGGGAGTTCGCGGCGCTCGCCGGAGCGGCGGTCCCAGAGTTCGACGAGGCCGTCGGCCGCGCCGCGGCCGACGATCACGATCGTCGGCACCCCGAGCAGCTCGGCATCGCCGAACTTCACGCCGGGCGAGACCTTCGGGCGGTCGTCGAGCAGGACGTCCCGTCCTGCCGACTCGAGGTCGGCGGCGACCGATTCTGCCAGCTCGAACGCCACAGAATCTTTGCCCGTGGCCACCACGTGCACGTCGAATGGCGCGACCTCGGCGGGCCAGATCAGCCCCTTCTCGTCGTTGTTCGCCTCGGCGATCACGGCCAGAATGCGCGTCACGCCGATGCCATACGACCCCATCGTGACGGTCACGAGCTTGCCGTTCTCGTCGAGCACCTGCAGCCCGAGGGCCTCGGCGTACTTGCGTCCGAGCTGGAACACGTGCCCGATCTCCATGCCACGGGCCAGCTCGACCGGCCCCGAACCGTCGGGCGCGGGGTCGCCGGCACGCACCTCGGCCACCTCGGCCGCGCCGCCGCCGGCGAAGTCGCGCCCGGCGACCAGGCCGAACACGTGCTTGCCGTCGGCGTTGGCCCCGGTGATCCAGCCTGAGCCGTCGGCGACGCGCGGATCGAGCAGGTACCGGATGCCCGTGGCCGACTCCTCGCCCAACATCGCACCGGTCGCCGACCAGGGCCCGATGTAGCCCTTGACCAGCAGCGGGTTCTTCTCGAAATCGGTATCGCCTGCCGCCTCGACCTCGGCCGGAGCGAACTGCACCTCGGCCCGCTTCATGTCGACATCGCGGTCACCGGGGATGGCGACGACGACGACCTCGCGGCTGCCGTCGAGATGCGTCAGCGCGAGCACGACGTTCTTGAGCGTGTCGGCGGCGGTCCAGGCACGACCGTCCGGACGCGGGTGCTTCTCGTTCGCGACGTCGACCAAGGTTGCGATGGTCGGCGTTCCGGGGGTGTCGAGCACCTCCGCGGGCGTCAACTTCTCGTACGAACGCGCGGTGGCCGGCACCGTAGTGAATGCCTCGACGTTGGCCGCATAGCCGCCGTCGGTGCGGACGAAGGTGTCTTCGCCGATCGGGGTGGGGTGCAGGAACTCCTCCGACCGCGAGCCACCCATCGCGCCGGCGTCGGCCTGCACGATGGCGTACTCGAGTCCGAGGCGCGCGAAGATGCGCTCGTAGGCGTCGCGGTGCTGCTGATACGACACGTCGAGCCCGGCGTCCGAGACGTCGAACGAGTACGAGTCCTTCATCGAGAACTCGCGTCCGCGCAGCAGTCCCGCGCGGGGGCGCGCCTCGTCGCGGTACTTGTCTTGAATCTGGTAGATCGAGAGCGGCAGGTCTTTGTACGAGTTGTAGAGATCTTTCACGGTGAGGGTGAAGACCTCTTCGTGCGTGGGCGCGAGCAGATAGTCGGCGCCCTTGCGGTCTTGCAGGCGGAAGATGCCGTCGCCGTACTCCTCCCAGCGACCCGTCACCTCATAGGGCTCGCGGGGCAGCAGGGCGGGAAAATGCACCTCTTGTGCGCCGAACGATTCCATCTCTTCACGGATGACTGTCTCGACCTTGCGCCGCACCTTCAGCCCGAGCGGCAGCCAGGCGAAGATGCCGGGGCCCTGCCGCCGGATGTAGCCGGCACGCACCAGCAGGCGGTGCGAGGCGACCTCGGCGTCGGCGGGGTCCTCACGCAGGGTGCGGACGAACAGATGGGTCATACGAGTGGGCACGCGTCAACCCTAACGAGCCGATGGATGCCGGGGTCACCAGGGCTTGTCGGCCAGACCGTGCTTGCGCCCGCCATTCTCGCGCTCGCGGTCGGCGGCTTCGCCCTGCTCGATCAGTTGATCCAGCCCCTCGCCGAGCGATTCGCTGGACTGCCCGCCGCCGGGGTCGCCGGGGTCGCCGGGCTGCGGTTCGCCGGTCTGGCCGGGTGTGGGCTGCGGCTGCGGATCGCCGCTCTGCCCCGGCGTCGGCGACGGCTGCGGCTGCCCGCTCTGGCCCGGTGTGGGGCTCGGGGTCGGCGAGCCGGACGGGTTCGGCGTCGGAGACGCAGACGGGTTCGGCGTCGGAGACGCAGACGGGTTCGGCGTCGGCGACGGCGACGGGTCAGGAGTCGGCGATGCCGAGGGGTCTGGAGTCGGCGACGCGGAGGGGTTCGGCGTCCCCGAACCCGACGGATTCGGGGTGGGCGTGGCCGACGGGTGGGGCGTCGGCGAGTTCGACGGATCAGGCGTCTGGGGGTTCTGCTCCTGCTGCTCCTGCGCCTCCTGTTCGCCCTGCTCGGCCTCGTCAGTGCTCTCGTCGGCCGTCTGGTCGAAGTTCTGATCCTGGTGGCAGACGTCTCCGGGCTGTTGCGCCCACAGAGCCTTGGCGGCGCGATAGGCGGCGATCGCATCCAGCCAGCGCTGATCGTCGAAGTACCGGTTGCCGAGCCGCACATAGGTGAGCGCGAGGTTGGCCCGCGGGTAGCAGGCGGCCTCCGGGCTCGGTGCGTTGTCGAGGGCGAGCTGCAGCTCGGGCAGCGCCTCGGGCAGCAGGTCGTCCGCCGCGTACGCGGTCCCCAGGTTGTAGTGCGGCAGGTACTTGTCGAAGGGATTCAGCGAGACTCCCGCCCGCGCCCAGGCGGCGGCCCCCCGGTAGTCGCCGGAGGTGAAGCTCTGCTGAACCGCCGCGGCGAGCACGACGTTCACGCCCGTCCCGACCGCCAGCACGCCCAGCGGGATCACCAGGATCATCGACAACAGGAGCAGTCGCCGACGCCGCGACGGCATCATCGCCTCGACAGGTTTCTCTTCCCGCTCGAAGCGGTCGCCGAACCAGCCCATCAGGCACCCGCTCTCGGCGGTGCGACCCGGCGCGGCGGCCGCGAGGCGCGCAGGTCGCCGACGTTGCGGGCGGCGAGCACCAGATCCCAGAGCAGCAGCAGGAACGCGGGGATGATCGGCACCCAGTAGAGCCGCTCCGACACCGCGACCTCGGGCACCTCGATCTCTTCACCCATGCGGTCTTCGACGTCGGGATACGTCGCCTCGGTGCCCGGGATGCGGTGCTGGTACCCGACGCCCCATTCGCTGGAGATCTTCTTCAGCGCGTCCTCGTCGATGCGCGAGATCGCCGTCGGCGAGCCGGGCTGGGTGGTGTCGAGCAGGTACGGGGCGTCGGGTTCGCCCGGCCCGAAGTCGAGGTTCGGACGCATCGGGGCGCCCTGCGACGTGCCGTAGCCGAACACGGCGCCGTCAGAGATGTACTGCGCCAGTTCTGACATCGGCTCGGGCGGGTCGTCGCGGGTCTGTTCGCCGTCGCCGAAGTAGAACACCAGGCGCAGACGTTCCGGATGTTCGCCCGAGGCGCCCTTGAGCCGTTTGAGCAGGGTCTCGAGCGGTTCGCTGATCGAGGATCCGCCGGCATAGTCGGCCAGTTCCACCTCGAGACCGTCGAGCGCGGTGCGCAGCGCGGTCGGGTCGGCGACCAGGGGCATGCGCACAAGAGATCCGTTGTCGAAGGTGATCACCGAGTAGCGGGCGCCCCCGTATTCTTCGGCGACCCGGAAGGCGTCTGCCTTCACGGCATCCAGTCGCGTCTCGGCGTCGGGCCCCCCGTCTTCGGCGTTCATCGACGTGGTCGTGTCGATCACCAGGAACACGTCGATGTCGGACACCACGACCTTCGTCAGAGCACCCGGCACGGCCGGCCCGAACGCGGCGAGGGCGAGCAGGGCGAGGATGCCGAGGCGGCGGATCGAACTCCAGCGTGCCTTCCAGCCCGATCGCCACGCACGCACGAGCATCCAGATCACGAGCGCGGTGGGCGGGCCGAGCAGCACGACCGAGGTCCACAGCTCGAACAGGGGCTCGAAGATCAGCGTCACAGTTTCGACCTCCACGCCAGGAAGACGATGCCCCACAGGGCGAACACGCCGATGCGGAACGGCCAGCCGGGGTGATCGATGACGACGAGTTCGGGCACACCCTCGAGGGTGGTGGCCTGGTCGTCGAGCACCTGCTCGACGATGTTGTTTCCCGCGTCGGTGTCGTCGACCCCGTAGACCTCGCCGCCGGTGCGCTGCAGCTGGGCGCGCAGGTCGTCCTCCTCGGGGCCGAACATTCCTGCGGGCGTGATGCCGTACACCCGCACCTGGCGCTCGATCGCGAACGAAGCCGCCTGCTCGAGAGACACGATCGGGGTCCCGGCGAGCGAGTTGTCGGTCGCCAGGATCAGGGTGCGCGAGCGATCGAGGTCGGGGTTGTCGAAACGCAGCACGCACGAGGCGAGACCGTCGCCGATCAGCGACGAGCCGTCGCCGAGGTTCGTTCCGGCGTAGAGCGGCGGGTCGCCGTCGGGGTCGCCGCCGAACGTGTCGCCGATGTCGCCGATGTCGCTGCTGACTTCGTCGGCGACGCTGGCGAGCTTCTCTTCGACGTAGTCGTAGTCGTCGTTGAGCGGGAAGATCTGCGCGGCCGAGCTGTCCCAGACCACCAGGGCGATCCGCTCGCCGTGGAACTGCTCGACGAGTTCGACGAACCGGCCGACGATCTCGGCGTCGGCGGCGGTCATCGATCCCGAGATGTCGAGGCAGAGCACGATGTCGCGATTGACCCGATCGGTGTCGGCGACGTCGGTGGTGATGGGTCGCGCGGCGACGATCGAGAAGGCGCCGAGGGCGACGAGCACGAGCAGCGCCATGGCGGCGAGTTTGGCGAGCGCGCGGCGGTAGGCGGCCCGGTATTCGGGCATGCGCAGCAGCCGTTCGGTGTGCGCGGCCGAGACGATGTCGGAGTCACCGCGGTCGGATCGCTGCCGCAGGATCACCAGCACGGCGATCGTGGCCGCGACGATGCCGAGCGCGACCAGCGGCATCCAGACGAAAACTAGCTCCATTGCGACACCGCCGTCCGCGCCGCGTCGACGGCTGGCTGCGCTTCGATCGCTTCGGACGGCGCGAAGTTGACCGGGTAGAACGTGGCGATGGTGTCGGCGAGCCGGCTGAGCCCCGCACGCCGCAGATCTTGCAGGGTCATGGTGCGGGCGTCGAACCGGGTCGTGTAGTACGCGAGTTCGCGCAGGATGCCGCTGAGCTCGATGTGCGCGTCGCGCGGCGACAGCTCCCCGTCGTTGACCCGTTGCTCGACCGCGGCGATGCGGGCGAGCGCTTTACGCCGCACGTCGACCGGCAACGGCAGCACCTTGGGAGCGGAGGGTGCACTCCCCCGGCGTCGCCAGCCCGGCATCCGGGCGATGCGGCGGCTCAGCACGATCCACAGCACGAGCAGGGCGAGGAACAGCGGCAGCACGAGCCACCACCACCAGTCGTACCCGAGCGGGGGAAAGAAGTCGTCGATGTCAGGCATCTGAACGGCCCATCGGTTCAGAACCCCGCTCGGCGACGTCGTTGCAGCAGTCGCAGCAGTGTGGGCACGACGTCGTCGACGTTGGTGATGCGGCAATGCGAGACACCGCGCGCGCGGAAGTAGGCGTGTTGCGCCGCGACCCGATCCGACGTGCGCTTCTGGTAGATCGCGGCGAGCCGATCGTCGTTGCGCAGAATCGTCGGGATCGGCAGCCCGTTCATCACGTCGAGGATGTCGCGACCGGTGCCGTCGCCCTCGATCAGGTCGACATCGGCGACAGTGATCCAGAGCAGCTCGTGCCGTTCGCGCAGCGCACGCAGGGCCTCGTCGATGTCGGGCGACGGCTCGACATCGTCACCGACGACCACCACGATGCTGCGGTTCGGGATGCCGCGCAGCAGGTAGCTGCAGAGAGCGAACGGGTCGCTCGGGTCGGCATCGATTCGCGTCTCTTGCTCGACCGTGCGGAGCAGCATCTCGAGGTACGCCTCGCTCGCGCGCGGGGGGCGGTGCCGCATCCGGCCGCCCGCGAGCGTGATGAGCCCCACCGCGTCGCCGTGCCGCAGCGACAGGTAGCCGAGCGCGCCCGCGATCAGGATCGCGACATCCCGTTTCGCGTTGCCGCCCTGCGAGGCGGCGGCCATGCCCCGGCCGGTGTCGATCGCCAGGAACACGTCTTGCCGCCGGGTCTGCTTGTAGCGCTTGACGAGCGGAGTGCCTGTGCGCGCCGTCGCCTTCCAGTCGATGTCGTCGACCTCGTCGCCCGGCACGTACTCGCGCAGGTCGTCGAAATCGAGGCTGCGTCCGGCGGTGATGGCCGCGTACTCCCCCTCGAGCAGGTTGGTCGAGCGCCTGTTCGCGTGAATGAACAGGCGGGACTTGACCCGGGGAAGGAGAGCGGCCATGGGAGGTCGGTGTCGTCTGGCCGCTACGGGGCGGGGATCGCCGCGACGATCGCGTCGATGACCTGCTCGGAACTGATCTCGAGCGCGTCGGCTTCGAACGTCAGCACGACGCGGTGTCGCAGCACGCGGTGCGCGAGCGACTTGACGTCTTCGGGAATGACATAGGCGCGTCCGGCCAGCAGCGCGAGCGCGCGTGCCGCGTGCAAGAACGCGATGCTCGCGCGCGGGCTGCCGCCGTATTCGACGAGTCGGGCCAGGTCGGCCGAGATCACTTCTGCGGGGTCGCGGGTCGCCTGAACGATCGCGACGAGATAGTTGCGCACCGCGTCGGTGACGTACACCTTCTTGGCGGCCGCCTGCAGGAACAAGACGTCGGCGAGGGCGAGCCCGGCGGGTGCCTGCGACTCGAACACGCCCGAGTCGAGCCGGCGCAAGATCTCGAGCTCGTCTTCGGTGTCGGGGTAGTCGAGCACCTCTTTGAGCAGGAACCGGTCGAGCTGTGCCTCGGGCAGCAGGTAGGTGCCCTCCTGCTCGATCGGGTTCTGGGTCGCGATCACCAGGAACGGAACCGGCACCTTGTACACGGTGCCACCGATCGAGGTCTGCCTCTCTTGCATCGCCTCGAGCATGGCGCTCTGGGTCTTGGCGCTCGACCTGTTGATCTCGTCGAGCAGCACGATGTTGGCGTGCACCGGGCCGAGCTGGGTGCTGAACTCACCCTTTTTCGCGTCGTAGATCTGCGTGCCGATGATGTCGCTGGGCAGCAGGTCGGGGGTGCACTGGATGCGGCGGAACACTCCCGCGATCGCGTCGGCGAGCGTACTGGCAGCCGTCGATTTCGCCAGGCCGGGCACGCTCTCGAGCAGGATGTGTCCGCCGGCGATCAGGGTCGCGACGATGCTCTCGCGCAACTCCTCTTGTCCGACGATCTTGCGTCCGAACGCGTCGCGCACTTTCGCGATGATGTCGTTCGCCTTCTTCAGCTCGGCGTTGGTCAGCGATCCGGCGGGCAGCTCGGGTGCGACCCGCGACACCGGGGGCTCCGGATCGCCGCCGGGCAACGGCGCGCCGCTCGGCGGCTCCGGCGGAGCGGGCGGGGGCGGCGGGGCGGGCGGGGCAGGCGGCGGAATGCTCACCATTGCACCCTAACCGGCGGATCGATCAGACCGTGACGACCTCGGGCGTTCCGAGCTCGCCGGGCGGCATCTCGGCGGCGAGGCGGTTCGCCTCTTCGATGAGAGTTGCAACGATGTCGGCCTCGGGCACGGTCTTGATGACTTCGCCCCTGACGAAGATCTGACCCTTGCCGTTGCCCGATGCGACGCCAAGGTCGGCCTCGCGAGCCTCACCGGGTCCGTTGACGACGCAGCCCATGACGGCGACCCGCAGCGGCACGGTCATGCCCTCGAGCCCGGCGGTCACGTCGTTCGCGAGCGTGTACACGTCGACCTGCGCGCGACCGCACGAGGGGCACGACACGATCTCGAGCTTGCGCTCGCGCAGGTTCAGGCTTTGCAGGATCTGCAGGCCGACCTTCACCTCTTGCGCCGGTGGGGCGCTGAGCGAGACGCGGATCGTATCGCCGATCCCCTCACTGAGCAGGATGCCGAAGGCTGTCGCGCTCTTGATGGTGCCCTGGAACTCGGGGCCGGCCTCGGTCACGCCGAGATGCAGGGGCCAGTCGCCGCGCTCGGCGAGCAGCCGGTAGGCCTTCACCATCACGATCGGGTCGTTGTGCTTGACCGAGATCTTGAAGTCGTGGAAGTCGTGCTCTTCGAACAGGCTCGCCTCCCAGACGGCGCTCTCGACGAGCGCCTCGGGCGTCGCCTTGCCGTACTTCTCCATCAGCCGCGGGTCGAGTGAGCCGGCGTTGACGCCAATCCGGATGCTGACCCCGGCATCCTTGGCGGCCTTCGCGATCGCGCCCACCTGGTCGTCGAACTTGCGGATGTTGCCGGGGTTGACCCGCACCGCGCCGCAGCCGGCGTCGATGGCCTGGAACACGTACTTCGGCTGGAAGTGGATGTCGGCGATCACCGGGATCTGGGACTTCTTGGCGATGATGTGCAGCACGTCGGCATCGTCTTGCGACGGCACCGCCACGCGCACGATGTCGCAGCCGGAGGCGGTCAGCTCGGCGATCTGTTGCAGCGTCGCGTTGATGTTCGTGGTGGGCGTGGTGCACATCGACTGCACGCTGACCTGGGCGTCGCCGCCCACCAGCACCTTGCCGACCTTGATCTGGCGGGTCTTGCGACGGGGCGCGAGGGTCTCAGGCGGGGGCTTCGGCATCCCGATGTTCACAGCTGGCACGGTGCCAGCCTATTTCGCTCCGCCCCTAATGTGCTGGGCGAGGGCCGCGTCGAACTCCGCCGCCCTGTCGAGGTGCGGGCCGTGGCCGCATTCGTCCCAGGCGAGTTCGGCGTAGCTGCCGCCGTTTGAGCGGTATCGATCGAGCACCGAACGCGTCTGCGTGACCATCGGCTGAGCGGGGGCGAGGTCCTCTCCCGGCCAGCCGGGGATCACGCCCAGTTGTCCGAGGTAGTTGATGTCGAAGAACGAGGTGTCCGACACGATGGCGTCGTCGACACCGCGGATCCACAGTATGGGCGGCTTGGTCGCCAGGTCCGCGATGCCAGACAGGTCGCACACCCCCGGTGCCATGGTGTTCAGCACGCCGCGGCTGCCCGGTCCGAACCCCGGCCATGCCTCGGTCGCCGTCGCATCGCCGGGGTAGTTGTCGAGGCCGGTCTTGGTCGACAGCATCGACTCGACCCAGAGGTCCTCATTCGGGACGTTCTCGGGGTGCTTCACGTAGGCCGTGCGATAGACGGAGCGCGGCGAGACCTGCGGGTCGTCGCTGGTGTCGCCGGCCTCGAGGCGAGAGACGAACTCGGGGTTCGCTCCCCCGCCGCCGACTCCCGCCGCCTCCGCCCCGTTCGCGGCGCCGTCAGCGCCGTGCGTGCCACCGAAACCGTACGGCGATACCGGCGCCTCCAGGGTCACCGACTCGATGCGGTCGGCGTGATCCAGCATCAGCTGCATGACGACGCCGCCACCCATGCTCCAGCCGACCAGGTGAGCCTTCTGGACCCCGAGCGCGTCCAGTACCGAGATCACGTCGTCCGAGAAGTCGCGCAGGCCGCGTGACGCATCCACCGGCAGCGTCTGACTGTCGCCGAAACCGCGCAGGTCGATCGCGAGGGCGCGGACGCCTTCGGGCAGCGCGAGCATGGTCGGCATATAGAACTGCGACGACGACACGTTGCCGTGCACGAAGACGACGGGCGTGCCATCGTCTCCCGCGCGCTCGAGGACATTGGCGGTGAGGCGAGGGGTCGTGACGCTGTGGGCGACGATGCCGGGCAGCAGGGTGGACATGGGGTTCTCCTTTTCGGGGTGGCTCGGAGTCGGGTGGCTCAGAGCAGGGTGTGCGCGGTGCCGGCTACGGCACGCGCGCCGCGCTCGGACATGGTGATCGTGTAGTGGTTCACGTCGGCGACATCGACGACGTGGAGTTGAGGAATCTGCGCCTGGAACTCCTCCATGCGTCCGGACGTATAGAGGGGGTCCCCGTCCAACAGGCCGCGGGGGGCGCGGAGGGCGGTGACGGGCATGCGCATCCGGCTCATGGCATCCAGATACCAGCCCGAGCCGAATTCGTCGTCGGTGTCGACCATCACCGACTCGACCCGGGTCGACGCGCGCAGCTCCGGCGCGGTGCCGAACAGGTCGTACCGCAGGTAATCCTCGATCTCGGGGCTCCAGTCCGGGGCGAGAGCGGGATGATCCCGCCAGAACGCGAGGTACGCGTCCTCGGACTCGAACGTCATGCCGAGACGCTCGAGCGCGGGGCCGAGCACTGCGGGCACCAGCGTCGCCTGATCCATTCCAGCCGGCACCTGCAGCGGGAATCCACCGTCGATCAGCATGACGCCACCCAGGTCCGCGATGTCGGCCAGGGCCACCGCGCAGAACCCGCCCATCGAGTGTCCGAGCACCAGGGGATGATCCATCCCGTACGTGTCGATCAGACTCGCGAGGTCTTCAGCATGCTGGCGTAGCCCATACGGCGGTGGCAGGTCGCGGCTGCGCCCGCGGCCGCGCAGGTCGGGTGCCAGGATGCGGACCCCGGCCAGTTGCGCGGCGACCGCCAGCCACGACCGGCTCGACGCCGTCACTCCGTGGATCGCGAGGATCGCCGGAACCCCATCATCGTCCGGCCCGTACCGGTAGCCGTGCAGCTCCCCGCCGCGGACGGTGGCCGTGAATGCGGACCCGATTGTCGGTGTCATCGTGCGCTCCACCCGCCGTCCATCAGGTGCGAGGCGCCCGTGATCATGCCTGCCGCGTCGCTGCACAGCCACCGCACCTGCGCCGCGACCTCCGCGGGTTCCAGCAGGCGTTTGATCGCCGACTCGGTGAGCATGACCTTCTCGATGACCTCGCTCTCTGCGATGCCGTGCACGCGGGCCTGATCGGCGATCTGCTTCTCGACCAGCGGCGTGCGAACATAGCCGGGGTTCACGCAGTTGCTGGTGACACCGTGGGGGCCACCCTCGAGGGCGGTGACCTTCGACAACCCCTCCATCGCGTGCTTCGCCGTCACATACGCGACTTTGTACGGGCTCGCGCGGATGCCGTGCACCGAACTGATGTTGATCACGCGACCCCAGCCGGCGCGGTACATCCCCGGCAGCACTGCGCGGGTGAGCAGGAACGGCGCCGTCACCATCAGGTCGATCATCTGCCGGAAGACGCCGGGATCGAACTCCTCGATCGGCGCGATGCTCTGGATGCCGGCGTTGTTGATCAGGATGTCGGCGTCCAGCGTGAGGGCAGCGAGACGATCGAGGTCGGACAGATCGATGACGAGCGCTTCGCCGCCGATGCCTGAGGCCGCCTGTTCGGCCCCCGCGGCATCCCGGTCGGCAACGATCACGTGGGCTCCCGCGGCCGCGAGGGCCTGCGCGCATGCCAGTCCGATGCCGCTTGCCCCGCCCGTCACTAGGGCACGCCGCCCGCTCAGCTCCGTCGCCATGGTTTGCACGTTACTGCAGGTTTGCGCGGTTCAAAAAGGTCGGGAGTATGCAAATATGCAGATATGGGTGTGCATGCCGACGACCTCCTCGTTCTGCTCGCGGTGTCCCGCGCCGGCCGGTTCACCACCGCGGCGCGGGCCCTGGAGGTGAACCACACGACGATTGCCCGGCGCATCGCCGCGGTCGAGAAAGAGCTGGGTGGTCGCGCACTCACCCGCGCGGGCGCAGGCTGGATCCTCACGCCGCTCGGCGAGCGCGCCGTGGCGGCGGCGGAGGTTATCGAGCGCGCCCTCACCCCCTTCACCGAACCCGTCGATCACGGCCTCCGCGGCCTGATCCGGCTGTCGGCTACCGATGGATTCAGCGGCTACATCGCATCCCCGGCGATGGCCAGGCTGCGCCGTGACCACCCCGAGCTCACCCTCGAAATCATCACCGGGACCCGTCAGGCCGCACCGCAGCGCGCCGGCGCCGACCTCGAAGTCGTCGTCGGGCGACCGCAGGTGCGCCGCGCAGAGGCGATGCACCTGGGCGACTACGTGCTCGGGCTGTATGCGTCTCGCGGGTATCTGCGCCGCGAGGGCACCCCGCTCTCACCATCGGAGCTGGTGGGCGCACCACTGATCTACTTCATCGAGTCCATGCTGCAGGTGGACGCACTCGACGACGCTCGGCGGGCCGTACCCGCCATGATCGACGCGGTGGCGAGCACCAACGTCTACGTGCACGTCGAAGCCACTCGCGGCGGAGCCGGGTTCGGGTTGCTGCCTGCGTTCCTCGCCGATCCGCACGATGACCTGGTGAGGCTGCTCCCCGGCGAAATCGAGGCGCGCTTGCCGTACTGGCTCGTCGCGCGGCCCGAAGCACTGCGGCAGCCGGCCATCGGCACGTTCGTGGCGGCGCTGCGCTCGCGGATGGCGGAGGTCGAGGACGCCCTGCTCGGCAGGATGAGTGGCGCTACAGGAAGCTGATCGGGTTGACGATGTCGGCGTAGACCAGCAGCAGGGTCATGACGCCGAGCACGGCCGAGACAGCGAGGGTCACCGGGATCAGCCGTGCGGTGTCGACGGGTCCGGGGTCGGGCCGCTTGAGGAGCTTGGCGACGCGGCGGCGGAGGGCCTCCCACAGCGCTCCGGCGACGTGACCACCGTCGAGCGGGAGCAAGGGGATCAGGTTGAACACGAAGAGCGCGATGTTGAGGCTGGCCAGCATCCCGATCAGCTGTGCCATGCGGTCGGCGACCGGCGCGCCGTCGTAGCTGGTGATCTCGCCCGCGAGGCGCCCGATGCCGATCACGCCGATCGGTCCGTTCGGGTCGCGTTCGGCCCCGCCGAACGCCGCCTCGCCGACCTGCCAGAGCCGCTGCGGCAGCGTGACGATGATCTTGCCGACCGCGACGATGTTGTTGCCGACCGCGGGCAGAACGGCCGTGACCGGCTGCTGCACGTTCTCGTAGTCGGGCGAGATGCCGATCAGCCCGACCTGCTCGGTCGTCGGGTCACCGTTCGCGTCGAGCACCGGGTTGCCCTGCGCATCGAACACCGAGCGCTCGGTCAGCACCGGAGTGAGCTCGAGAGTCTGCGTGGAACCGTCGCGGTCGATCACCAGAGTGACCGGCTCGCCGCCCGAGGAACGAATGATCGCGGTGGCGTCGGTCCAGTTCTCGGCGGGCGTGCCGTCGACGCTGACGATGCGGTCGCCGGGCAGGACGCCGGCGGCCGCGGCGGGTGCCGGGTCATCCTGGGGCGTGCATTCCGTGCGATCGCTCGTCGCCGGGATGATGCATTCCGAGACGCTCGCCACGGTGAGCGAGGGCTGGGGCAGCCCGAAGCCGCAGATGACGACCGTGTACAGCGCGATCGCGATGATCAGGTTCATGGTCGGCCCGCCGAGCATGATGATGATGCGCTTCCAGACGGGGAGCTTGTAGAACACGCGGTCCTCGTCGCCGGCCTTGATCGTGTCGGCCGACGACGTTCGCGCGTCTTGCACCAGCGTGTCGAAGAAGCCGGTGGATGCCGTGCGCGGCTTGCCGCCCTCTTTGGCCGGCGGGAACATTCCGGCCATCGAGATGTAGCCGCCGAGCGGGATCGCCTTGATGCCGTACTCGGTCTCGCCGTACTTGCGCTTCCAGAGCGTCGGACCGAAACCGATCATGTACTGGCCGACCTTCACGCCGAACTTCTTGGCGGGGACCAGGTGCCCGATCTCGTGCAGGCCGATCGAGATCGCCAGGCCGATCACAATGATCACGACGCCCAGGATGAAGAGCAGCACGGTTTCCACGACGGTCAGGTTACGTGACCGTTGCTGAGAGTGCCTGTCCCCTTTGTGGTGGCCCTACGGTATCGGGGGCACCGGCCGACGCGGACGGAACAGCCGGGCGACCAGAGTGCCGAGCGCGATCAGGATGACGAGGGACGCAGCGCCGCCGAGAATCACCGCGACCCCGAACGGGATACCGAGCACCGTCACAGGGCGCGTCACCGTGTAGACGGGTTGCAGCGGTTCGTCGTCGCCGGCTTTCACGACAACCAGATCGCCGGGGATCTGGGTCGACGGGGAGTCGAAGACGAGGTCGACCACCGTGAGGTAGCCGCCCAGGTCGCCCAACCCATCCGGGACCGCGCCCGCCCACACCGTCGCCGAACCCGGGAGCGTCGCGGCCGGATCATCAAGGCCGCCGATGCGCGCCCGGTGGTCTTGAAATACGTATAGCCGCACCGTCTGCGTCGTGGTCGCCGCCTTCGACAGCGCCATCGGGTAGACGAGCTGGTCGCTGTCGAACGTGAACCGGATCGGATCGAGACCGCCCTCGAGCGGCACGTCGCTGGTCAGCTTCAGAGCCACGAAGTACCAACCCCGCTCGACGTAATCGTCGAGGCCGGCGGCGATCTCGTCGCGGATCGCGTAGCCGTTCTCATCGAGCCAGTCGGTGAGCCCCTCGCTGTCGGAGGCTTCGAGCGTGGTCGCCTCGACGGGCCCGAGTTGCACCTGATCGAGCACCGTCGGCGGGGCGCCGCCCGCCGCGCCGTTGCCCTGGTCGCCTGCCCACCAGTCGTCGACGACGACCTGCTTGGGCTGGATTGCTTCCTCGATATCGATGAAGGTCTGGCGGTCGCCCGCCGTGACCGTGGCCGGAGCCGGTGTCGGAACGATCAGGCCGACATCATCGGCGTCGGTCAGCATGTCGAGCAGCAGCTCGATGCGCTCTTGATCGCCGTCCCACGACAGGATGGCGTGCTCTTTGTCGACGATGACGTCTTGACCCGGGCGCGGGGCCGGGGCGCCGCATGCGCAGGCGGCGGCGGGAGTGATCGTCTGCAGTCCGAGCAGGATCCCGGCGATGGGCAGCACGGCGAGAAAGCGCTTCATGGTGCTCCGATTATGGCGTCGGCGGCTGAACGCGCCCAGACCTCGGCGTCGAGCACTGCCGCGAGGCTCAGACCGGCCGGCTCGTGCGCGTCGACCACGCGCTCGATCGTCTGGAGGATGCCGAGCCACGAGATGCGTCCCGCGTGGAACGCGCTGACGGCCTGCTCGTTGGCGGCGTTGAACACGGCGGGGTAGGTCACCCCGGCCTCCCCGACCTGCTTGGCGAGGCGGACCGCCGGGAACGCCTCGTCGTCGAGCGGTTCGAAGGTCCAGCTCTGCGCGGTCGTCCAGTCCAGCGGCACCCCGACCCCGGGCACGCGATGCGGCCAGTCCAGGCCGAGGGAGATCGGCAGGCGCATGTCGGGCGGGCTCGCCTGCGCGATCGTGGACCCGTCGACGAACTCGACCATCGAATGCACGATCGACTGCGGATGCACCGTCACCTCGATGCGGTCGTAGGGCACGTCGAACAGCAGATGCGCCTCGATCACCTCTAACCCTTTGTTGACCAGGGTCGACGAGTTGGTGGTGACGACCAGGCCCATGTCCCAGGTCGGATGCGCGAGCGCCTCGGCCGGTGTGACATCGTGCAGGGAATCGCGGGTGCGACCGCGAAACGGGCCACCGGATGCCGTCAGGACCAGCCGGCGCACCTCACTGTGGGTGCCCGCGAGCAGCGCCTGCGCGATCGCCGAATGCTCGGAATCGACCGGCACGATCTGCCCGGGTCGTGCCGCGCGGGTCACCAGGTCGCCGCCGACGATGAGGCTCTCTTTGTTGGCGAGAGCCAGCGTCGCGCCGCTTTCGAGCGCGGCCAGCGTCGGCGCCAGGCCGACCGACCCGGTAATGCCGTTCAGCACCACGTCGGCCGGGGTCTCACGCACGAGTGCGACGGTCTCGTCGACGCCGAGTGCCGTGCGCTCGACCCCGAACTCGGCTGCCTGGGCCGCCAGCCCGGCGGCGTCGGTGCCCGCGGCGAGGCCGACAACCTCGAACCGGTCGCGGTTCGCCGCAATCACCTCGAGCGCCTGCGTGCCGATCGACCCGGTCGACCCGAGGATCACGATGCGGCGCATGACGCCGACGCTACTTGATCGCGCGGATCTGGATCACGAACAGCAACGACTGGCCGCCCAGCGGGTTGTCGTCAGACGCCGTCGGACCGTACGCGAGCTCGGGTGGGATCGAGACCAGCAACGTCGAACCCACCTTCTGGCCGACGATCGCCTGCGAGAAGCCGGGCACGTACTGGGTAGCGGGAAGGTTGATCGGCTGCTTGCCGTAGCTCTGGTCGAAGACCTCGCCGGTCTGCCAGCTGGTGCCCTGGTAGTCGAGCTGGGGCGAGTCGGCGGCGGTCACGACCTCGCCATCACCCTCTTCGAGAACCGCGAGCTTCAATTCGGCCGGCGCCTCGCCGGTCAGGGTCACTACGGGGGTGCCGTCCTCACCGAGCTCCACCTCGGGGAGACCCGACGTCCAGTTCGGCTCGAACGGCTCGACGACACCGACCACATCGACGACGAAGACGACGGCCTCGCCCGGTCCGACGCCGATCTGCTCGTTACCCTGGTCGCCGAACGCGTCAGCCGGGGGCACGACGCTGACGATTCGCGAGCCGACCGTCGCGCAGCGGAGGGTCTTCACCAGTCCCGAGAGCAGGGTGGCGTCGTCGACGGTCGCCTGGAACTGACCGGCGTCGTCATACCCGGTCGAGTCGAGCTCTGCACCGGTCTGGCCGCTGTAGATGGTGAAGTGGATGTTGACCTGCGCGCCATCCTGAACCTCGGTGCCGTCGCCCTCGATGAGAACGGTGCGCTGCACCGTGGGAGTCGAGATCGGAGCCGGGAAGGTGACGGTCGGCGCCGTGTCGAAGTCACCGGAGACCTCGACCGCGTCGGAGACCGGACCATTCGGCGTGCATGCCGCCGGGGTGTCGGTGCCCACCGTGTCGGGCTCGGCCGGGGCCTCGGGAGCGCACGCCGCGAGGCTCAGAAGCAGAGCCGGGACGGCGAGGAGGGCGAAGGCGGGCTGCAGGCGCATCCGCCCATCTTGTCGCATCGAAACTGTGTCTAGGCTCGACGCATGACTGCGTTGGGCCAGCTCTCCCCGTCCCCGCAGCCTCCGGTGCGCGCACGACGCTGGCCTCTGGTGCTCGGGATAGTGAGCACCACACTGCTCGTCGCGGTGGTGCTCGTGCTCTCGCCGTGGGACCCCGCCCGCGGGCAGTGGTTTCAAGACCAGTACGTGGTGCTCACCGAACCATCGCCCGACGACATCGTCGACATCGCCGACGCGACCGGGATGAGCGACGCGGGGCGCCTGATCTTTCTGGCGTCGACCCCCGCTGTCGAAGACGCCGACACCTTCAACGCCGACTGCCAGGTCGAGTCCGAGGGCACGCTCGGCTGCTTCGACGGCAAAGACATCTTCATCTACGCGGTCACCGACCCGCGGCTGCAGGGAACCGTCGAGGTAACCGGAGCGCACGAAATGCTGCACGCCGCATATCAGCGGCTGTCACGCGAGGAGCGCGCCGAGGTCGACGCGCTGGTCGCCCAGGCTGTGGCCGCGATCCCGCCCGACGACCCGGTGTTCGTCGACATGCAGAGCTACCCGGCGTCGCAGTTCCCCGACGAATGGCACTCGCGTCTCGGTACCGAATTCGCCGATCTGCCGCCGGCACTCGAGGCCCACTACGACCGGTACTTCGACGACCGCAGCCTGGTGCTCGCCCTCGACGCGCGGTCGACCGCACTGCTCGACGAACTGGCCGCGCAACTAGACGCCCTCGCCGCCCAGGTCGAGACTCTGGATGCCGAGGTGACGTCGCGGTCGGCCGCCTACGACGCCGCGCTGGCGGCCTTCAACGCCGACGTCGACGCGTTCAACGCGAAAGCCGATGCTGGCGGGTTCACCAGCCAGCAGCAGTTCGACCAGGCCCGGGCGGCGCTCACGGCGCGGCAGTCCGCGCTCGAGACCGAGCGGGCAGCCCTCAACGCGCAGATCGACGAGTACAACGGGCTCGTCGACCAGCTGACCGCGCTCGACGCCAGCTACGCCGACCTGTATCAGGGGCTCGACAGCACGGATCCCCCCTCCGATACCCCTACTCCGTAGCCGCTCCGTCGGAGGAAGATGTGCCCATGGCTAAAGCCCCTCCACCTCCGCCGATGCCGGACCCCGCTGCGCCGCCCGCGGCCTTGCGTGCTCAGATCCTGGCCACCGAGCACTGGAGCCTGCTCGCCTCGCGCTCGACCACCCAAAACGAGGTACTGGGTCGAATCTCGATCTTTCTGACCTTCGTCTCAGCGGTGCTGGTGAGTCTCGCGCTGATCGGGCAGGCGACCTCGTTCGGCGCGGAGTTCCCGCTTCTCGTGCTCGCGCTCCTGTCGATCGCCCTGCTGGTGGGGCTGCTCACCCAGGTACGGGTCTTCAACGTCGCGGCCGAAGATCTGATGTACGTGATCGCGATGAACCGGCTGCGCGCCGGTTATGCCGAGCTCGCTCCCGGGATCGAGAAGTGGTTCATGACCTCTGCCCACGACGATCAGCGGGGCTCAGAACACACGTACTACTTCTTCGAGAATCGCGGTGCCAGTGTGGTGTTCGGCAGCAGCGCGGTCTTCATCGGCCTGGTCAACGCATCCCTCTTGGGCTTGCTGATTGCCACTATCGCCCTCGTATCGGGGGCTCAGATCTGGCTCGCGGTGACCGGCGCCGCCATCGTGGCGGTGGCGTTCGTCGTCACATCACTGGCTGTGGGATACCGCGTGTACGTGCGTACCTGGCAGACCCACCAACCGCTGTCACCTACTCCGCGGGACTAGCGGCGCGGGTCGGGATCTTGGCCCGCGACCCGAAGAACTGTTCGGCGCCGACGAGCGCGCCCACGATGACCGCGACGACGCCGAGCGACACGATCGCAGGCGCCAGAGCGAGCACAGGAATGAGCAATATGCAGAGTGTGGCGCCACCGAACCGGATCAGGGCCCACTCCCCCGAAACCCGCCGCCAGATGAAGCCGGTGCCGGCGATGTAGAGCGCGACACCGCCCCCCAGAGCGAACGCGCCGAAGAGCTCGAGCGGGTGCAGACCCTCGATCGCGTGCATCGCCTGCTCGATGCCGAGCGCCGCGATGACGATGCCGGCCACGAGCGACAGGTGCAGGTAGGTATATGCATCGGTCGCGATGCCGGTGCGCTCGACGCCGGTCTTCCGCGCGATCAGTTCTTCTGTCTTGGGGGCGAAATGGTGGAAGTACACCCACCACATGGCGATCGCGAGAGCGACCGCCAACACCGAACCGATGATGATCGAGGTGCTGACCGGCTCGGCGCCGACGCCGATGCCGATCGCCACCACCGATTCGCCCAGGGCCAGAATGACGACCAGGCCGTGCCGCTCGGAGAAGTGCGCGATCGAGTTGATGCGCCAGTTGCCGCCGCGCGATGTCAGGTAGACCAGCACCAGGTCGAGCACAATCGCGACCAGCCAGATCCAGACCTGGTACGGCGCGCCGACCAGGGCGCCGATCACCAGCAGGGCGGATGCCGGGAGCAGCGCCGCGCTCATGCTGAGGATCACCTGGCGACGCAGTCCGGCATCCGATCCCGCCGCGATGACGTACGCCACCGCGTGCACCACTCGCACTGCCACCAGGCAAACGACGAACACCATCGGAGCGAAGAGGCCCGTCGCGAGGTCGTCGTAGGCCTCGGGGATGACCAACGAAACGAGGAACATGAGCGCGATCGCGAGCAGGATGGCGAGGCGTACGACACCGCGGTCGGCGTGAGCCTGGTTGGAGAGCCACGTGTACGAGGTCCACGACCACCAGATCAGCGCGAGTACCACGATGCCCTGCAACACGGCGACGCCGTCGTGACCTGCCGACATCAGCCCGCTGACCTGGGTGAACGCGAAGACGTAGACGAGGTCGAAGAACAGCTCGAGGGTCGTCGCCCGGTCGCCTTCGTGCGATGTCTCTGCGGTGAGCAGGCGCGAGGTGAACGGGTTCTTGATGGTCATGCCGCGAGTTTGACCGGGTTCTGGCCCGCAATGGCGTGCCGTGGCGCGAGTTCGACGACGTTCGAGTCGACGACGACCTCGTGCAGCAGATCGAGCACCGTCATGTCGAGCGCCCGGCAGATCACGGCCAGGATCTCGCTGGAGGCCTCTTTGCGGCCCCGCTCGATCTCAGACAGATAGGGCATCGAGATGCGCGCCTCGTCGGCGACGGTGCGCAGGGTGAGTGACCGGTCTAACCGGATGCGGCGCAACGTCGCGCCGATAGCGTGCCTCAGCAACATGGGTCGACCCTATGCGCGGGCACCGACGCACCGCACCCGTTACGCGCCGGCTTCGCTCTCAGCGGACACGGCCGCCTCGCCGGTCGGAGCGGTCAGGCGGCCACGATCGTCGGCTCGTGGTGGACCGGGAAATTGACGCTCGCGGCGATGAAGCACAGGGCGTTCGCGTCGGCGTGAAGGGCGCGCGCCACCTCCGGGTCTCCGGATGAGATGGTGACGACGGGCCGCAGAGTCACGCTCTCGAAGTGCCCGGTCCCGTCGCCCTCGGTGCGCAGGATGCCGATCGCCGCATCCGTGTACGACACGACGACGATGTCGTTCTGTGTCGCCACATACAGGTAGCTGAGCAGATGGCACTCGACGAGGGCGGCGATCAGCGTCTCTTCTGGGTTCCAGCGAGAGGCATCGCCGTGGAACACGCGCGCAGCAGAGCCCTCGATCGGCGGCTTGCCCTCCGCGGTCAGCAGATTGTCGCGGCCGAACGCACGGTAGCCGGACGTGCCGCTTCCGCGATTGCCCGTCCATTCGACGGAAACCGCAAAGGAATGCTGCATCTGCCTCGGAATCCCTTCTCTGGTAGCCGTTTCACGCGTGATTCCGCAATCCCGTCGACGCCGCTGCGCGGGCTAGACTCGGGGGATGACCGACACGCTTGCTCCTACCGTAGAGGCCGTCCCCACCGAGCGTCGGGTGGTCACGGCGATCCCCGGACCGAAGTCGGTGGCACTGCACGCCCGCCGGCTGGCTGCCGTCAGCGCCGGCGTCTCGTCTGCTCTCCCCGTCTACATCGAACGGGCGCACGGCGCCGTGCTGGTCGACGTCGACGGCAACGCGTTCATCGACCTGGGCGCCGGAATCGGCGTCACAACTGTCGGTCACACGGTCGACTCTGTGGTCGCCGCGGCACGCGAGCAGCTCGGCGACGTGGTGCACACGCTGTTCACGATCACCCCCTACGAGGAGTACGTGCGGGTGTGCGAGTTGCTCGCCGAGCACACCCCCGGCGACTTCGCGAAGAAGTCGGTGCTCATCAACTCGGGTGCGGAGGCCGTCGAGAACGGCGTCAAGATCGCCCGCAAGTACACGGGACGCAATGGCATCGCCGTGCTCGAGCACGCGTACCACGGCCGCACGAACCTGACGATGGCGATGAACTTCAAGGCCATGCCCTACTCGGCGGGCTTTGGGCCCTTCGCCGGCGACGTCTACCGGGCTCCGAACTCCTACCCGCTGCACGATGGGCTGTCCGGAGCGGATGCCGCGGCTCGCACCATCGCCTACCTCGAGAAGACCGTGGGCGCATCCGACCTGGCCTGCCTCGTCGTCGAGCCCATTCAGGGCGAGGGCGGCTTCATGGTCCCGGCCGACGGTTACCTTCCCGCGCTGCAGGAATGGTGCACCGCGAACGGCATCGTGTTCATCGCCGATGAGATCCAGAGCGGAATGGCACGCACCGGCAAGTACTTCGCCAGCGAGCACTTCGGACTCGTGCCCGACCTGGTGCTGTCGGCCAAAGGCATCGCGGGCGGCCTCCCGCTCGCCGGCGTCACCGGCCGCGCCGAGATCATGGATGCGTCGCAGCCCGGCGGCCTGGGCGGCACGTTCGGCGGCAACCCGGTGGCATGCGCCGCCGCGATCGCCGTGTTCGAGCACATCGAGAGCGGCGACCTGCTCGGTGCCGCGAAGCGCATCGAGGGAGTGCTGAAGCCCGCGTTGCTCGAGCTGCAGAAGAAGCACCCCATCATCGCCGAGGTGCGCGGACTCGGGGCGATGATCGCGATCGAGTTCACCGACCCCGCCACGCACGCACCACTCGCCGACGTGCCCGGCAAGGTCGCCGCGTTCGCCGCCCAGCAGGGTGTGCTGGTGCTGACCGCGGGTACCTACGGCAACGTCATCCGGTTCCTGCCGAGCCTCGCGATCACCGACGCGCAGCTGCAGGATGCCGTGGGCGTCATCGGCGACGCGCTCGCGACGCTCTGACCTTGCCTGCCCCGCTCGACGCCGCACATTCGGTCGAACTGGCAGTCGTTGATCGCGACGGCTTCGCGGAATCGCGCCATCTCGGTGCCGCCGTGCTGGTCGATGCCGACGGTCGCATCCTCGACGCCCTCGGCGACCCGACCGCGCTGATCTACCCGCGCTCGGCGGTCAAACCGGTGCAGGCGACCGCCGTGCTCGCGACCGGTCACGTGCTGCAGGGTGAGCAGTTAGTGCTGTCGACCGCGAGCCACGCCGGAACGCCACGGCACGTCGCGGTCGTCGAGAGGATGCTGTCCGATGCCGGGCTGACCGGCGACGATCTGCAGTGCCCCGTCGACTGGCCGCTGGACTCGGCGTCTCGCACCGATGCCACCGAGCGCCGGCGCATCACGATGAACTGTTCGGGCAAGCACGCCGCGTTCCTCGGGGCGTGCGTGCACAACGGCTGGCCGACGGCGGACTATCTCGACCCGGCGCATCCGATGCAGCGCGCCATCGCCGACACCGTCGAAGAGTTCTCCGGCGAGAAGGTCGCTCATTGGGGCGTCGACGGCTGCCACGCGCCCACCCCGGTCATCTCGCTCGTCGGCCTCGCGCGGTCCTTCTCGCGCGTGCTGACCTCCGGATCTCCCCTGCTCGACGCGATCCGCGCCGACCCGTGGGCCATCGACGGCGTCGGGCGTGACAACACAGTCACCATCGAAGAGACCGGCATCCTCGCCAAGCTGGGTGCCGAAGGGGTGCTGGTTCTGGGCACCGCCGACGGGCAGGTCGTCGCGCTCAAGACCCTGGATGGCGCCAACCGCGCCCGCACCGCTGTCGGCCTCGAGATCTTGGTCCGCGCAGGGCTGGTGGCGCGGGATCGAGTCGACGCGGTGCTTGCCGTCGTCGGCGATCCGGGTCTGCGGGTCGCGTTCTAGCGTCGGCGCCGTTCTGGCGGTTTAGGCGTTCTGGCCGAGCCGCTTGCGACGGATGCCCGCCGCAACCTGCGACAGCACGACGCCGATGATGGCGATGAAGAACACCGCCGACGCGATCACGTTCGCCTGAGCCGGAATACCGCGCGAGGCTGCCGTGTACACGTACTTCGGGAAGGTCACCGCGGCGCCCGAGTTGAAGTTCGTGATGATGAAGTCGTCGAAGCTGAGCGCGAACGACAGCAGCGCCGCCGCGATGATGCCGGGCAGCAGCAGCGGGAATGTGATGCGCCAGAACACCTGCGCGGGGCTCGCGTAGAGGTCTCGTCCCGCTTCTTCCAGCGCAGGATCGAGGCTCGCCACGCGGGCACGCACGGTGACCACGACGAAGCTGATGCAGAACATCGTGTGGGCCAGGATGATCGTCAGCAGACCCTTGGCGACCCCCGCCGTGAGGAACTGGGCGGCCAGACCGGCGCCGAGCACGACCTCCGGCGTCGCCATCGGCAGGAAGAGCAGCAGCGTCGTCGCCGCACGGAACCGGAAACGGTAGCGCACCAGCGCGATCGCCATGGCGGTACCGAGCGCGGTCGCGAGCAGGGTGGCGATGACCGCGACCAGCACGCTGTTGCCGAAGGCCTCGCAGACCTCCTGCTGGTCGCAGACGTTGATCCAGTTGTCGAGGGTGAAGCCGCGCCAGGCGATGTTCGTGCGGCGCACCTGGTTGAACGAGAAGACGATCGTGTAGGCGATCGGAATGAGCAGGAACACGAACGCGAGGACCGCGTAGACCCCCAGCCCCCACTTGCCGACGCCCAGCCGGAACGGCCGGCGCGACGCGGGCGGGGTCGCCTTCGCGGTCTCGGCGATGGCAGTACCTGCCTGCACGGTCACAGCAGATCCTCCGTCCCCGAGCGCTTCACGTAGATGGCGACGAGCACGAGGATGACAGCCATCAGCACGATCGACAGCGCCGCCGCCGCGGGATAGTTCTGCAGTTGCAAGAAGTTGGCCTCGATGACGTTTCCGATCATCGCGGTGTCGGGGGCGCCCAAGAAGCTGCTGCTCGCATTGATGTAGTCACCTGAGGCGGGAATGAAGGTGAGGAGGGTGCCCGAGACGACACCTGGCAACGAGAGCGGCACCGTCACCCGCAAGAACGTGCTCGTCGGGCTCGCGTACAGGTCGCCGCCGGCCTCGACGTACCGCAGATCGAGCCGCTCGAGCGAGGCGTAGATCGGCAGCGTCATGAACGGGATGAAGTTGTACGTGAGTCCGAAGATCACCGATCCCGCGGTACCCGTGATGTGCGCGCCCTCGGGGAGAATCGTCAAGGCGTTCAGGGCCGAGACGACGGGACCCTCATCGCTGAGGATCTGCTTCCACGCGAGGGTGCGCAGCAGGAAGCTGATGAAGAAGGGCGCGATCACGAGGGTGAGCGCGAGCGCTTGCCAGAGCGGGAAGCGACGCAGCTTCACCCCGATGAAGTAGGCCAGTGGATAGCTGAACAGCAGGGCAAGCACGGTCGCGATCGCCGCGTACCCGAACGAGCGCAGGATGTGCGGCAGGTACGTCTGGATGACCGTGACGTAGTTCTCCCACTTGAATGCGTAGTCGTACTGGCCGATGTCACCGAACTCGCGCGGCGCCTGGAAGCTGGTGAGGATCAGCGAGACGAACGGGACGAGGAAGAACAGCGACAGGTACAGCGCGCCGGGCAGCAGCAGGAACAGGGCGATCGGGCTGCGTCGGCGGACCGCGGGTTCCGTCGCGACCGGTGTCGAGGACGAGAAGGCGCCGAATGCCACCTATGCCTCCTCGAGGCCGGTCATGCGTCATCCAATTCGGCCTCGAGTCGCTCACGGCGCTGCGTCGCAATCTGACTCGTGTCTTCGTCGGGCTCGAATCGCGGGCCGGCGGCCGGGTCGTCTTCGAGTCCGAAGCCGTGGTCGACGGTCCAGGTGAGCCAGACCTCGGCACCGAGATTGACCACCGGACCGAACGCCATGTTCTGCGAGAACACCGTCATGAGGCCCAGACCCGGAACCTGTACCTGGTACTGGGTGCTCACGCCGCTGAACGACACGTCGACGACGCGGCCGGGCCCGACCAGGTTGAGCCCTGCCAGCTCTTTCGGTTCGGCGGTGACGAGAGCGAGCTTCTCTGGCCGCACCCCGATGGTGACCTCGCCCGCGTGACGCTGAGCGCGCTCGCGCGGCACCTCGACCTTGCGGCCGGCGATGTCGACGACGATGGTGTCGCCCTTCGACGAAACGACCGGGCCGGTGAACAGGTTCGACTGGCCGAGGAAGTTGGCGACGAATGCGGTGCGGGGCAGCTCGTAGAGCTCTTCGGGCGCACCCATCTGCTCGATCTCGCCCTTGTTCATCACGGCGATGGTGTCGGCCATGGTCATGGCCTCTTCCTGGTCGTGCGTGACGTGCAGGAAGGTGAGACCCACATCGCCCTGGATCTGCTTCAGCTCGATCTGCATCTGGCGACGCAGCTTGAGATCGAGGGCACCGAGGGGCTCGTCGAGCAGCAAGAGGGCAGGGCGATTGACCACGGCGCGGGCCAGCGCAACGCGCTGCTGCTGACCGCCCGAGAGCTGCGACGGCCGACGTTGCGCGAGGTGGTCGAGTTCGACCAGGCGCAGCGCCTCGTGGGCCAGTTGCGCGGCGTTGGCAATGCCTCGCCGGCGCAGACCGAACGCGACGTTGTCGGCGATCGTCATGTGCGGGAAGAGCGCGTAGCTCTGGAACACGGTGTTGACGGGGCGCCGGTATGACTTGGTGTTCGTCACGTCTTTGCCGCCGATCAGGATGCGGCCAGACGTCGGGTCTTCGAGCCCGGCGATCAGGCGCAGCGTGGTCGTCTTGCCGCAGCCCGACGGGCCGAGGAGCGCGAAGAACGATCCGGCGGGGATGGTCAGATCGAGATGTTCGATCGCCGTGAAGCCCGGGAACCGTTTGGTGATGCCGACGAGTTCGAGATCTGCTCCGGACTCGGCGAAGCTCGTGGCCACGTCAGGCCTCCGTCACATCAGGCACCGAGCAGCACGCTCTGGAACGCGGCACCGAAGGTCTGCTCTTCGGCACCGCTCAGGCTGCGGAACACCTTGACCGTGGAAAGCGTCTGCTCGTCCGGGAAGATGAGCTGGTTCTCGGCGAGTTCGGGATCGATCTCGTCCATCGCCTCTTTCGCGCCGACAACCGGGGTGATGTAGTTCACCCAGGCCGCGACCTCGGCCGCGATGGCCGGGTCGTAGTACCAGTTGATGAGTTCTTCGGCGTTCGACTTGCGGGGCGAGCCGACCGGGATCAGGAAGTTGTCGTTCCAGAGGGTGCCGCCACCCTCGGGAATGATGAACTCCCACTTGTCGCCGGCCTCGGCGTTGAGCGAGGTGATGTCGCCCGACCAGACGATGGCAGCGAGGGTGTCTTCGTTCTGGAGGTCTTCGATGTACGAGTTGCCCTTGATGTTGCGAATCTGACCGCTGGTGACCTGCTCGCGGAAGATGTCGAGCGCGGCGTTGAATTCGTCTTCGCCCCAGCCGCCCGAGATGTCGACGCCGTTGTTCGACATGATCAGACCGAGGGTGTCGCGCATCTCACTGAGGACGCCGACGCGGCCCTTCAGGTCGGGGCTCCACAGGTCGTCGACGGTGCGAAGCCCGTCGGGCAGCTTTTCTTTGTTCCAGCAGATGCCGGCGAATCCGCCCTGCCACGGCAGCGACTGCGTGCGGCCCGGATCGAAGTCGACGTTCAGCAGGTCGGGATTGAGGTTCGCCTTGTTCGGGATCTTGGCGTCGTCGAGGGTCTGCGTGTACCCGAAGCGGATCCAGCGGCTGACCATCCAGTCG
>JBDTQN010000005.1:0-26844 GCA_039932215.1 Pseudolysinimonas sp.
CACCCCTGCCCCCCGTAGCAGCACCCCAGCCCCCGGCTCAGCCGCCCGTTCCGCCGGCACCCGCCGAAGGATTCTCGTGGGGCCTCACGCCGGCCTCGCCCGCCGCACAGCCGCCTTCGCCCACGCCGCCGACTCCGCCGCCCGCTCAACCTCCCGCGCCGCCTGCGCAGCCGCCGGCACCTCCGGCCCAACCCCCCACGCCCCCGGCCCAACCCGGCGCATGGTTCGAGCCCGTCGCGCCCCTCGACGCCCCGCCCCTCGACGCGGCGATCGCGGGTGTCCCGCCCGAGGCGACGCCTCCGCCCGAGCCGATGCCGTTCGAGACCACGGTGCTGCCGGATGTCGCACCCGACTCCCGCGGCGCCCCGGCGTTCTGGGAGCCCGAGCCGACCCAGATGATGGACGTGCTCGAACTCGAGCACGAGCCGCCGGCCGAGGAGGCTCCGAAGCAGCCGTTCACGCGGTCGGTCTTCCCCGAGGGCACCGAGCTGCTTCCCGAGGCTGCTGCGACGACTGCCGCTGCGACCACCGCATTCGGTGCGCCTCCCGGCGAGACCGGCGCGGTTTCGGCGATCGACTCGCTGTTCGGTGAGACGCAGTTCCGTGAGTACTCCGATCGGCCCGACCCCACCGAGAACCCGTTCGTCCGCAAGGCGGAGGCCGACCGCGTCGGCCCAGCTGGTCCGTCCGGCCCGCCCCCTGGCATTTCGCCGGTGCAACGCATTCTGCTCTCGGTGCTCGGCGCCCTGTTGGCCGTCATCATCCTGGTCGGGCTGTTCTTCCTCGGGATCCGTCTCCCCGACCTGCTCGGCCCGGCTCCGGCGATCGCGTCCCCGAGCGCGTCACCCAGTCCGTCCGCGTCCGCGGGCATTGCGCTCGGCCCTGTCGCGCCGGGCGAGTACCACTGGGACGAACTGCTCGGCGGCGAATGCCTCGACCCGTTCGAGTCGGCTTTCGAAGACGACTACACCGTCGTGGAGTGTGCGGAACCGCACGCGGCGCAGATGGTGCGCACCGGCATCCTGCCGGTCGTCGCCCCGACCGATGGCACCGTCCTCGACGAAGAGGCGTATCCCGGCGAGGAGGCGCTGCAGACACAGACCCTCGGACTCTGCCGGGTCGCGGGCATCTTCGCCCCGACCGCCGCGGCGCTGACCGATGCGCTGATCACCGCGAGCTATCCGACGAGCGAGCAGTGGGACGAGGGCAACCGGTCGTACTACTGCTTCGTCAGCCGCAGCTCGGGCGAGCCGATCACCGGCGATCTCGCGCTGCCGCAGGTCGCCCCGGTGGAACCCGCACCCGCCCCCTAGCCGACTGCTACAGGTCGGACTCCTCGGGGTCCCGGTCCACGAGCTCCCAGACGCCCTTCAGAATCTCGTCGGGCCGGAACGGGTACCGCTCGATCTCGACCTGATCGCTGATGCCGGTGAGCACCAGGATCGTGTGCAGCCCCGCCTCAATGCCGGCGACGATGTCGGTGTCCATGCGGTCGCCGATCATCGCGGTGTTCTCGCTGTGGGCGCCGATCTTGTTCATCGCCGAGCGGAACATCATCGGGTTCGGCTTGCCGACGATGTACGGGTCTTTGCCCGTCGCCTTGGTGATCAGTGCGGCGATCGCACCGGTCGCGGGAAGCACGCCGTCGGCGCTCGGCCCCGTGGCATCCGGATTGGTGGCGATGAAGCGCGCACCGTCGTTGATAAGCCTGATCGCTTTCGTGATCGCCTCGAACGAGTAGTTGCGAGTTTCGCCGACGACCACATAGTCGGGATTGTTCTCGGTGAGGATGAAGCCGACCTCGTGCAGCGCGTTCGTCATGCCGGACTCGCCGATCACGAACGCGCTGCCGCCGGGGATCTGCGATGCGCAGAAGTCGGCGGTCGCGAGGGCGCTCGTCCAGATGGCGTCTTCGGGGACGTCGAGACCGGCGGCGCGCAGCCGCGCCGCCAGATCGCGCGGTGTGAAGATCGAATTGTTGGTAAGCACGAGGAACGGCGTGCCGCGATCGCTCCACTGCCGGATCAGGTCGGACGCGCCCGGCAGCGGAGAGTTCTCGTGGACGAGCACACCGTCCATGTCGGTGAGCCAGCATTCGACCTCGCCGCGGCTACTCATGGCGTCATCGTAGCGACGGCGTGTTTCGGGCAGGCGTCAGAAGAGCTCACCAAGGAGGTCGGCGAACAGTGTCTCGGCGTCGACCGGGACGCGTTTGCGCGTGAACCAGTCGGCGATGTTGACGCAGTCGCGGTGCAGCATGCCGATGCCGTTCGGGTTGCTGACGGTATCGACGATCTGTGGCAGGTCGATCACCACGACGCGTCCCTCATGCACGAGCAGGTTGTACGCCGACAGGTCGCCGTGCACGAGTCCGGCTTGTGCGAACAGCCTCATCGCATCGACGACCTGGTCGAACAGCTCGCGCAGTTCGGCGGGTTCGGCGCGCGTCTGCGCGAGCCGGGGTGCGGCGGAGGTGCCGTGGCCGATGAACTCCATCAGCAGTTCGGTGCCGTCCACCTGCACGGGGTAGGGCACGGAGGCGCCCATCCGGTGCAGAGTGCTGAGCGCCTCGAACTCGGCGAACGCCCACATCCCGGCTGCGAACGACCGACCGTAGGCGGTTCCTTTGGCGACGGCACGCTCGTCACGGCTGCGGCGGGTGCGTCGCCCTTCCTGGTATTCGGCGGAGCGATGGAAGTCCCGGTGCTCGAGCGTGCGGTAGCGCTTGGCGGCGAGCACCGTCGACGCTCGAGGCGGATCGCTGGCGCGCAGTCCGGGTGCGAAGCGTTCGATCAGGTGGAGGTCGGCCTCTTTACCGGTCTTCACGACGCCGAGTTCGGTGTCGATCGCGCCGGCGGAGGTGACCACCCAGTCCGGCCACGGCTCGGGGCCGCGCTGGGTGGGCGTGATGGACGGCCAGGTGGACCATCGCTGGTCGTCACCGGGCTCGACGGTCGAGAAGATGAGCTGGTCTGCAGAGTGCAAGATGGGTGGCTTTCGAGAAGGAGGCCACCCGGCGATTGGCTCGGGGCGACCTCGAAGGAGAGATGGTCGGATGAGGACACGACGAAGACCGTGGTCATTGCTCTCTCCTCTCGCTCGTGGGCGTTCGGAAGTCTAAACCCCGTACACGACCGCCGTCGAGAGCCGCGTGCGCATGACGGCCACGGCATCCGGGCTCTCATCGACGAGCAGGGCCCGCCTGCCCAGCTCGAGTGCCGCGGCGCCGGTCGTTCCCGACCCGGCGAAGAAGTCGAGCACCAGATCGCCCGGCTCGGTGCTGGCCTGCACGATGCGCCTCAGGATGCCGTGGGGCTTCTGCGTCGGATACCCGGTGCGCTCGGCCCCGTTCGTGGTCACGATGGTGTGCCACCAGACGTCGGTGGGCAGCTTGCCGCGGGCCGCTTTCTCGGGCGTGACGAGGCCGGGCGCCATGTACGGCTCACGGTCGACCGCGGCGCTGTCGAAGTGGTACCGCTTCGGGTCTTTGACGTAGACCAGGATCGTGTCGTGCTTGGCCGGCCAGCGCCTTGTGCTCTTCGCGCCGTAGTCGTACGCCCAGATCAGCTCGTTGAGAAAGCACTCGCGTCCGAAGAGCGCGTCGAGCGCGACCTTTGCGTAGTGGGCCTCGCGGTAGTCCAGGTGCAGGTAGAGCGTGCCGCGCTCGTCGAGCAGCCGCCAGGCTTCGGCCAGTCGCGGCTCGAGAAACGCCCAGTAGTCGGCGAAGGTGTCGTCGTAGCGGGTCAGGGCACCCTTGATCGTCTCGTAGCTTCGGCCCTTGAAGCCGGTGCGGGCGCCGTCGTCGCTCTGCGTCGTGGTGATCGGCTGCAGCCGCTGCGTGCGCCCGGTGTTGAACGGCGGATCGAGGTAGATCAGGCGCACGGACGCATCGGCGAGAGTCGCGGTGACCGTGAGGTTGTCGCCCAGCACGATGGCGGCAGCGGGAGCGTCGGCGAGCCACGCTGTCGCGTCCCACGGCGCCGCATCCCATGCCGTCATGCGCCGAGATTAACAGGGTGGGGCGCAACTCACGTGCGGATCACGGTCGAGGGCTCGGTGAGGTAGGTGCGCCCGAACGGCGACGTCCAGCGGATCGTGCCGCCCGGCAGGTGGCTCATGCGCCAGCCGAGCGCGTGTTTGCGCGTGTGGTCGCCACGGCACAGGTGGGCGAGGTTGTCGACCGACGTCGTGCCCCCGTTCGCCCAGGCGCGACCGTGATCGATGTCGCTAGTCGCCGCGCGGCGCCCGCACCCGATTCCGCGGCAGGTCTCGTCGCGAGCGCGCAGGAACAGTCGCATATCGGCCGGAACGCTGTATCGCGCGCGCCCCACCGACAGCACCGCGCCCGTCTCGGGGTGGGTGAGCAGCCGCACGAAGCTCGGCGCCTCGGCGGCGAGTTCGCGCGCGAGGTCGGCCGGGATCGGACCGTAGCCCTCGAGCGTCGCCGGCTCATCGTCGAGACGGAGCAGCGTCAGGGCGGGAATGGTGACGAGTATCTGGGGACGGATGCCGGTCGGCAACGTGCCCGGCGCCTCGCCGTTGATGAGCAGGTCGCAGAACGCGTCGGCGCGCAGCTGAGCGAACGTGCGCGGGTCGTCGGTGGACCGTATCGAGGCGGCCACCCTATCGAGCCGGTCGTCGATCGCGACGATCTTGTCGGCGGGGCCGTAGAGCGACAGCCAGGCCATGCCGTCGCGCGCCGGCTCGACGCCGACGTTGCGTCGATCGTGCGCCGCGCGTCGTCGGATGGCGAGAGATGCGGGGTGGTGCCGCTCGCGCGTGCGCCGCGCGTGGTCGGCGAACCGTGGAGCGTTGAGCCGTAGAGCCGCCGGGAGGACAGCGGCCTCGAATGCGGCCTGCGACTGATCTGGCAGGGACGCCGCATTGTCGATCACGATGCAGGCGTGCCGGTAGGTGATGTCACCGGCGGCGAGCGCGTCGAGCGTCGCAGGCAGGTCGCGGACGAGACTGCGGCTCTCGCCGACGAGGTGCGCCGCCGCGCTGCCGGTGATGCGCAGAAGCGGCGCGAGTTCGGCAACCAGCAGCCTGCGTGCCAGCTCGGCGTCGGCACTCGGCCCCCGCGTCGAGGGTCGCGACGACTCGGTGTCGGTGATCCACAGCAGCGCGGTCTCGATCGCTCGCGCACGCAGGGCGCTCATGCTCGACATCGCCCGATCGATGCCGGCGACCACGTCGAGCAGGTCGCTCGGCAGATCGGTGATGAGCGCATCGGTTGCCATGGGGATATCGCACCACCTACCGCCGACAATCCCGCGCCAAAAGCCCTGATCACGACCGGTTTATGTGCAGAAACTCCCGACTCGCGATCTGTGAAGGAGAAGACCCCAGCCCCGCCGCGTTACCGTGAGCGCATGGAGGATGCGCGACAGGTCGGCGTCGGCCCGTGGCAGGGCACCCACCCCGACGACCCCCGCTTCGACCCCGACCTGCTCGAGCACGGCGACACGCGCAACGTCGTCGACGCCTACCGCTACTGGAGCATGGACGCCATCGTCGCCGACCTCGACGCACGCCGGCACCGCTTCGACGTGGCGATCGAGAACTGGCAGCACGACCTCAACATCGGCAGCATCGTGCGCACGGCGAACGCGTTCCTCGCCGGGACCGTCCACATCGTCGGCCGCCGCCGCTGGAACAAGCGCGGCGCGATGGTCACCGACCGCTATCAGCACGTGCTGCACCACGACACGATCGACGATCTCATCACCTGGGCCGCGGGCCGACCTATCGTCGCCGTCGACAACGTCGAGGGCAGCGTCGAGGTGACACGCTTCGACTTCCCGCTCAACGCGATCCTGCTGTTCGGGCAGGAGGGACCGGGTCTCAGCCCCGAAGCCCTCGCCGCCGCGGATGCCACTGTCAGCATCCGGCAATTCGGTTCGACCCGCTCGATCAACGCCGCGGCCGCGGCGGCGATCGTGATGCACGAGTGGGTCCGACAGCACGCCTAGAGCGGCTTCTGCATGCAGACCGAAGTCGGGTCGTCGACGTACTCGCCGAACGCGGGAATCCGCCGGTAGCCGGCCGCCTCGTACAGGGCGACCGCCGCGGTCTGGGGCTCACCCGTCTCCAGGCGCAGAATCGGGATGCCGCGGTCGCGCGCCGCCGCCTCCACGGCTTCCAGCAGGCGGCGTCCCAGGCCGGTACCCCGCGCCTCGGGAGCCACGAACATCCGCTTGATCTCGGCCGTCGGTACGTTCAACGCCACCATCCCGATCGCCTCGCCAGCGTCCGAGCGGGCGACCAGCAGCACGACGTCCTTCCTCGCGAACTCCCGGACATCGAGGGCGTGGTAATTCTCGTGCGCGTAGATCGACAGGCCGTAGGCGTCCGCGGCGTCGAAGAGCCCGCGCACACCGGGGTCATCCACCCGGCCTGCCTCGATTCGACCGGCTTCGATCACGCCGCGACCTCGTGCCGACCGCCCAGCTCGAGCAGCACCACACCCCCGATGACGAGACCCATGCCGATGATCTGCACCAGAGTCAGGGTCTCTTTGAACACCAGCCAGCTGACGATCGCGACGAGGACGACACCGGCACCCGCCCAGATCGCGTAGGCGATGCCGAGGGGCACCTTCGCCGAGAGAGTGAGCGACAGCATCCAGAACGACAGCAGGTAGCCGACCGCCACGATCGGGTACGCCCACCAGACCGCGCGCTCGCCGGACGTCAGCTTGAGAAAGGAGGTGGCGATGACTTCGCTGGCGATCGCGATCGCGAGGTAGAGATATCCCATACCGAATAGACTGACGTGTAATCCCACCGACCCGCCACCGAGGGAGAGAGA
Source organism: Pseudolysinimonas sp. (assembly GCA_039932215.1). GTDB lineage: Bacteria > Actinomycetota > Actinomycetes > Actinomycetales > Microbacteriaceae > JBDSKH01. The sequence continues at coordinate 6,811 of JBDTQN010000005.1, forward strand.
CCATGCCCGCCATCGTTCTGATCGGCGCCCAATGGGGCGACGAAGGCAAGGGCAAGGCGACCGACCTGCTCGGCAGCCGTGTCGACTACGTCGTCAAGTTCAACGGCGGCAATAACGCCGGCCACACCGTCGTCGTCGGCGACGAGAAGTATGCGCTGCACCTGCTGCCGTCCGGCATCCTGAGCCCCGGCGTCGTCCCCGTCATCGCCAACGGAGTCGTCGTCGACATCGAGGTGCTGTTCGACGAGCTCACCGCGCTCGCCGCTCGCGGGGTCGACGTCAGCCGCCTGCTGGTCAGCGCCAACGCCCACGTCATCACCCAGTACCACCGCACCCTCGACAAGGTGACCGAGCGCTTCCTCGGCAAGAAGCAGATCGGCACCACCGGGCGGGGAATCGGTCCGGCGTATGCCGACAAGATCAACCGGGTCGGCATCCGGATTCAAGATCTCTTCGACGAGAACATCCTGCGGCAGAAGGTCGAGGGGGCGCTCGACCAGAAGAACCACCTGCTGGTCAAGGTCTACAACCGGCGCGCGATCCGGGTCGATGAGGTTGTCGCCGAACTGCTCGCCTACGCCGACCGGCTCGCACCGATGGTCGCCGACACCGGGCTGATCCTGAACCAGGCTCTGGATGCCGGCAAGACAGTTCTGTTCGAGGGCGGCCAGGCGACCATGCTCGACGTCGACCACGGCACCTACCCGTTCGTCACCTCGTCGAACGCGACCAGCGGCGGCGCCGCGACCGGCTCGGGCGTGGCCCCCAACCGCTTCGACCGGGTGATCGCGGTCATCAAGGCCTACACGACGCGCGTGGGCTCCGGCCCGTTCCCGACCGAGCTGTTCGACGAGTCGGGCGAGTTCCTGCGGGCCGCGGGCTTCGAGTTCGGCACCACCACCGGGCGCCCGCGCCGCACCGGCTGGTACGACGCGCCCATCGCCCGGTACTCGGCACGCATCAACGGAGTGACCGACTTCGTGCTCACCAAGCTCGACGTGCTGACCGGGCTCGAGAAGATCCCGGTCTGCGTCGCGTACGACGTCGACGGTGTCCGGTTCGACGAGGTGCCGGTCAACCAGACCGACTTCCACCACGCGACCCCTGTCTACGAGGAGTTCCCCGGCTGGGACGAAGACATCACCGGCGCGCGCGAGTTCGACGACCTGCCGAAGAATGCGCGCGACTACGTCCTCGCGCTCGAGGGCATGAGCGGATCGCGCATCTCGGCGATCGGCGTCGGCCCCGGCCGCGACGCGATCGTCGTGCGGCACGACCTGCTCGAGTAGCGCCGCCTACCCTGCACCCCACCCCCGCCGAGGGGACAACTTGGTCCGTTACTCAGTGCCGCAAAGGGTCCGAACTGTCCCCTCGGGGAGGTCATGCATGCGGGGGGCGGGGTCCGGGGTGGCGAGGCGGCGGGCCAGCAGTCAGGCGAGGTTGAAGGCGCCCAGCGCGAGCAGCAGGCCCACTGCCGCGGGGATGATCGCCAGCCCCAGGCTGGTCGCCCAGTCGCGCGCGGTGGCCGCCACGGCATCCGGGGGATTCGGGATGCCGGGGGACATCATCGCCGCGCGCGCCCCGTCGCGCTCGCGGAAGCGCGTGCCCGCGGCGTTCGTGATCCCCAGGAATGTGCGCTGCGGCCCGGCCGCCCGCCACTCGATCACGAGCGGGCCGGAGGCCATCAGCAGGAACAGCACCCCGGCGAAGACGAACGGCAACCCGGCGAGCAGGAACGGCACCGCGAGCGTGCCGAACAGAATTGGCCAGGCGAGCACGATCAGCCGCGTGCCGAAGCCACGCGCGACGAGCAGCGCGACGAACACCGCCGCGAGACCGCCGTACACGCCGCCGAGCGTGAAGATGTCGGTGTTCTCGGGGCAGTGCACCGCGATCACGTACGGCCCGCCGTCGGCGCACGAGCCGCCCACCGCGATCACCCCGATCAGGCCGAGCCAGAACGAGGTGAAGGCGAAGCCGAAGATCAGCCAGGAGGCGGCGGAGCCGATGACCCTCCACACGGGTGCGTCGAGGTTCATGCCACGACTGTAGGGGCTCAGCCTCCCGCGGCCCGCCACAGCAGCGAGGCGAGGTACAGGCCGAGTCCGACCGCCGCCACCAGGATGCCGAGGCTCAGCGCCCAGTCGCCTGCGGATGGCGGGATGGGCTCGCCCGATTCGCGGGAGCCCCAGTGGGTGAACTGGGTCAGCGAGGTGCGTGCGCGGCCGCCCTCGACGAAGCGCGCGTCGGCCGAGTTGGTCGAGCCGAGGAACAGTCGTTGCGCACTCGCCCGAAACTCCAGCACCAGCGGCACGAGCCCCATGGCGACGAAGAGCACCCCGATGATCAGGAAGGTGATCGCGCCGGGGGTCGTCGACGAGATCAGGAACGCGGCGCCGAGTCCGACGAACAAGATCGGCCACGCCCACGAGATCAGGGGGGTGCCGAAGCCCTGGGCGAAGATTGCGCCGATTGCGGCGGCCGCCAGCCCGCCGAAGATGGAGAGCGGCACGTAGGCGACCACGGCCTCCGGGCACTGCGTCTGGATGACGTACGGGCCGCCGCTCGCGCAGAACCCGCCCAGCCCCATCACGGTGGCGCTCCCCATGTAGAGCAGCGTGAAGCTGACCGAGAACAGCAGCCACGACACGAACGATCCGGCGACGCGCCAGAGCGGTGAGGCGAACCGGCTCATGCGAAGACCGCCGTTCCGAGCAGATAGCCGCCGACGAGCGAGCCGATCGAGATGAACAGGCTCAGCGCCCAGTCGCCCGGCGTGGCCGCGACGGTCGCGGTGTCGTCGGGGTCGATGCCGCCATAGAACGTGCGTCGCGCCTTCTTCGGCGACGTGAACGGCACCTCGAGCACGTTCGTGCGCCCGAGGAACAGGCGGGCCGGGCCGCCCCGGAACTCGAAGAGGAGCGGCGCGAGACCCATGACCACGAAGAGGGTGCCACACAGGATGCCGACGAAGGCTCCCGAGTTCGGGATCCCTACGAAGAACTCGATACCGAGCCCGACGAACAGGATCGGCCACGCCCAGACGACGAGCGGGGCGGCGAATCCGCGCTGGAAGACGGCCCCGATCACCCAGGCGAGGAAGCCCCCGAGGAAGCCGACCGGGAATGCCCAGTCGAGCACGGCGGGACACTGCGTCGAGATCACGTACGGACCGCCGCTCGCGCAGTACCCCCCGATGCCCGAGAGCACCGCCGCGGCCTGGTACAGCACGGTGAAGCAGAACGAGAACAGCAGCCACGCGGCGATTGCGCCGGCGATGCGCCAGACCGGCCCCGCGAACCGTCGCGGGCGAGCGGGGTCTTTCGGGGTGCCCGAGGTCCGCGTCCAATAGCCGCTCATGGCGACACGGTACTGGATGGGAGGATGGATGCGTGACCGCCGTGCGACCCGAACCCGCCGTGCTCGAGGGCCGGTTCGTGCGCCTCGAACCGTTCACCCCCGAGCACCTGCCGGGTCTGTTCACGGCGCTGTGCCGGCCCGAGGTGTTCGCCGGCGGCTACGGCGGCGGACCTGCGGGCCTGCCGCGCGACCGGGAGGCCTTCGACACCTGGTGCTCGGCCTACGGGGTCGGTCCGAACTCGCTGCGATTCGTCGTGCGACTTGTCGGCGGCCCGCACGCCGGCGAGGTCGTCGGCGCTTCGACGCTCGGCGATCTCGACGAGGAGCGCGAGCACGCCCACATCGGGTGGACCGGGTACGACCCGCGCGTCTGGGGCACCCAGGTCAACCCCGAGACCAAGCTGCTGATGCTCGGCCTCGCCTTCTCGCGCGGCTACGGCCGGGTCAAGCTGCAGGCGGACGAGCGCAACGAGCGCTCGCGCGGTGCGATGCTGAAACTGGGCGCGCAGTTCGAGGGGATCGTGCGCCGCGACGTGCGCCGGGCCGACGGTTCGTGGCGCGACTCGGCGGTGTATTCGATCCTGACCGGCGAATGGCCGGCGGTGAAGGCCGAGCTCGAGCGCCGCCTCGCGGTGTACGGCGACCGGCCGGTGCTGTTCCGCAGTATCTGAGCCCTTAACCCCGGGCTTAACCCCCGACACTGCCCGCGTTTGCGGCCCCCGGATGGGGGACGCGGTGCTGTCCCCCTTTCTAATCTGGCAACTGCCGCATCCCCCCACCGGTGGCCTTACCCGTCGTCGGTGTGCGGCGTTCCCCCCATCAAAACCCGATGACCCCACCGGCGTCTTCTCAGTAGTCGCCGGTGGGGTGAGGACGGCACCCCCGTGACGCACATCGCCGACCGCGGCTACCCCTGGCAGCTCTCTGGAGCTCAGGGTTGGTCGGTCCAGCGCGTGCGAGCCCACGCCACCGACTGGGTGCGCCGGTTCCAGTGGTACGTGACCGGCACCGACGCGCTGGTCGTGCTGTTGGCGACGGTGAGCACCCACACCCTGTGGTTCGGCTTCGACCATGTCGCGGTGAGCACGAACGCCGACTTCGGCCTCGACTACGTGACGTTCTCTGTGGTGCTGGTGGTGGCATGGATGCTGGCGCTGGTCGTCGCCGGATCGCGCGACAGCCGCATCCTGGGCACCGATTCGACCGAATACCGCCGCATCATCAACGCCACCCTCGCCCTGTTCGGCACCATCGCGGTGTTCGCCGCGATGACCCAGACCGACTTCGCGCGAGGCTATCTGGTCACCGCGTTCCCCCTCGGCGCCGTGCTGTTGCTGCTCTCGCGCTGGCTGTGGCGGCGCTGGCTGCATGCGCGTCGCCGGCGCGGCGAGTTCTCGTTCCGGGTGCTGCTCGTCGGCAACGCCCAGGCGGTGCGCGAGCTGATCGACTCGCTCGCCTTGCGCACCGACGCCGGCTACCGGGTCGTGGCCGCGGTGGTCACCGACGACGTCAGCCGCGCCGTGATCGACGACATCCCGGTGTATGCCGCGGCCGACGACTTCTCGAACACCCTCGCCGCCGCCAACCCCGACACGGTCATCGTCGTCGGGTCCGACGCCTCGGCCAGTCGCATCAACGACCTCAGCTGGCGCCTCGACCCCGGCCAGCAGCTGGTGGTCGCGCCCCAACTGGTCGGCGTCGCCGGTTCGCGCATCCACACCCGCCCGGTCTCGGGCCTTCCGCTGATCCACGTCGAGACGCCGTCATACGACGGGCCCAAACGCTTCGCCAAGCGGGCGTTCGACCTGGTCCTCGGCGGCGGCCTCGTGGTGCTGCTGGCGCCGATGTTCCTCGTGACGGCGGTGCTGATTCGGCTGACGTCGCGCGGCCCGGTGTTCTACGGCCAAGAGCGAATCGGCCTGTCGGGCGAACCGTTCACGATGCTGAAGTTCCGCAGCATGGTGACCGATGCCGACGCTCACTTGGCCGAACTGCTCGCGGCGCAGGGCACCGACGGCACGCCACTGTTCAAGGTCAAGGATGACCCGCGCGTGACGAGTGTGGGGAAGGTCCTGCGCCGGTACTCGATCGATGAGCTGCCCCAGCTGCTGAACGTGCTGCGCGGAGACATGTCGCTCGTCGGGCCGCGGCCGCAGCGCGACGGCGAGGTGCGCCTGTACGACAACAAGGCCGGTCGCCGGCTCGTCGTCAAGCCGGGAATGAGCGGCCTGTGGCAGGTCAGCGGACGCTCGAACCTCTCGTGGGAGGACGCGATCCGGCTCGACCTGTACTACGTCGAGAACTGGTCGATCACCAACGACATCATCATCCTGCTGCGCACCGCGCGCGCCGTGGTCGGAGCGGACGGGGCGTACTGATGACAGTGGTTCTTCATGTGGCAGAGAGCTGGGGCGCCGGAGTGCGCGCAGCCGTGCTGCAGTTCGTAGCTGCGACTCCCGAACTCGAGCACCACCTGCTGCGCGGGGTGAACCGTTCCGAGTTCGCAGCCGACCACGAGCAGGGATTCGCCAGCGTCGGCGTGCTGCCGCACGGCCCGCTCGCCGCGCGACGGGCGATCCGCCGCGGGGTCGCCGCGGTGCGCCCCGACGTGGTGCACGCGCACTCGTCGTACGCCGGGTTCTTCGTGCGCACCACCCTGCGTCGCGGACCGCAGCTGCGCATCGTCTACAGCCCGCACTGCTTCGCGTTCGAACGCCGCGACCTGTCGCCGCTGGTCCGGCTCGCCATCCGCGGTGTCGAGCGCCTGCTCGCCGGCAACACCGACACGATCGCCGCGTGCTCGCCCGGAGAAGCCCGCACGGCCTCCCGGTTGCGTGCGCGCCGCGTCGTCTTCGTGCCCAACGTGGCCACCGTCCCCGCCCTGGCGATGCTCGAGCACCGCGACCCGAACCGGGTCGTCGCGGTCGGCCGGATCGGCGCCCAGAAAGACCCCGACTTCTTCCGCGCGACGGTGCTGCACCTGCGCCGCAACGGGCACCCCGACCTCGACGCCCGCTGGATCGGCGACGGGGACGACCGCATCGCACGGGCGCGCCTGGAGCGCGCCGGCATCCCCGCCACGGGCTGGCTGACCTCGTTCGACGCGCAGAAGGCGCTCGGGCAGGCGGGCGTGTATCTGCACACGGCACGCTGGGAGGGCTTCCCGGTGTCGATCCTCGAGGCGGTCGAGCTGGGGATCCCGGTGATCGCGCGGGAGGTACCGACGATGGCCGGTGCCATCGCCACGCCCGGCATCTCCACCCCGGAGCAGATGGCGGCGGCGGCCGAAGAGCTGCTCCACGGCGGCGACGCCGCACGGCACGCGAACCTCGCCGCCTGGCAGCGACGGCTGGCGATGAACACCCCGGAACGTCAGGCCCGCGCCCTCGAGGCGAGCTACCGCCGACCCGATCGGCAGGCGGTCATGATCAACGGCAAGTGGCTGAGCGCGCAGCCCAGCGGCATGCAGCGGTACGCGGGTGAGGTGGCGCGCCGCGTGCTCGACCTCGACCCGGCGGCGCTGGTCGTCGTGCCGCGCGACGCGGTGCTGCCCGACTGGCTGCCGGCGAACCGGGTCATCCGCTGCCGCACCCGCGGCATCGTGTTCGAGCAGCTGCTGCTGCCGTGGCATGCGCGCGGCGCGATGCTGCTCAACCTCGCCGGTCCGGCGCCGATGATCAAACGCGATCAGCTCGTCGTCATGCACGACGTCACGCCCGCGCGCTACCCGCGCACGTTCTCGCGCAGGTTCGTGCTCTGGTACTCGGTGCTGTACCGGGCGCTCGCCCGTCGCTCGCGGCACCTCGCCACGGTCTCGGAGTTCAGTCGCGGCGAGCTCGCCGACGTGCTCGGCGTCGACCCGGCACGGTTCGCGCTGGCCCCCAACGGCCACGAGCACGCGTACGCGGCACGCGCCGACGCCGACGGCGTCACGCTGACCACCGACCTTGCGGCGCACGCGGTCGACTACGTGCTGTGCGTGGGCAACCTGACGCCGAGCAAGAACCTGGCGCCGGTGACACGAGCGCTCGCCGCGGCAGGCATCGCCGTGGTCGTGGTCGGCGCGGCCGGAAGCCGCCGCGTATTCGCGCACGAGTCCCCGCTCGCCGCCCCCGGCATCCACTTGGCGGGCCGGCTGAGTGATGGTGAACTCGCCCTGCTGCTGCGCAACGCGCGGGCCCTCGTCTTCCCGTCGCTGTACGAGGGATTCGGGCTGCCGCTGGTCGAGGCGCAGGCGCTCGGCTGCCCGGTGATCGCATCGGATCGCGCGTCGATCCCCGAGGTCGCCGGCGAGGGCGCCATGTACTTCGACCCGATGCGCCCGCAGGATGCGGTGGCCCGCGTGAACGAGCTCGATGTCGACGAGCGCCGCCGCCTCGTCGCCAGTGGCCGGCGCAACGTCGCCCGCTTCTCGTGGGATCGCACTGCCGAGATCCTGCTCGAGCTGGCGACCGATGCGCCCGTTCCGGTGCCCGCCGGAAGCTGGATGCTGTCGTGAAGATCGCGCAGGTGATCGGCTCGCTGCTTGCGCCCCTCGGCGGGGCCGAGCAGTACGTGCTCGAGCTGAGCCGGGCGCAGGCCGAAGCCGGCCACGACGTGACGATCGTCACCGGCTGGGCGTCGCCCGAGATCGTCGCCGCGCTCACCGCCGACGGTGTCGCCGTCGAGCTGGTCGCCATGCGCCGGCCCTACCCGCCCGACCGCCGCGGATCGCGTCCGGCCGCCCTGCTGTTCCACGCCCTCGATCTGCTCGACAGCGTGCGCACCCCGCGCGCCCTGCGCCGCGCCCTGGCCGGCGAGTGGGACGCCGTGCACGCGCACCGCGTCGCGGGACTCGGCGCGGCCTTCTTGCGCTCGACCGCCGCGCCGGTCGTTGTCACCGTGCACGACTACTCGCTCGTCGACACCCGCTCGAGCCTGCTGCGTCGCGGGGTCGTCGCGGTCCGGCCGCCGGTGCTGCAGCGACTGCGCGCCGCCGTCATGTCGCGGGCCGTAGCGCGCGCACGGTTCGTGTTCCCCAGCGCGGGGCTGCGTGAGCGGCACCAGGCGTGGGGCCTGCGCGTGCCCGAGGGCAGCGTCGTCGTGCCGCACGGGTGGCGCATCGGCGCGCGCCCGGCCGCAGACCACGCGAGCGACACGGTGGTCTTCCTCTTTCTCGGCAAGCTCCTTCCCACGAAGGGCGTGCCGCTGCTGCTCGAGGCGTGGGGCGCCGGCATCCCCGGCGCCGAGCTCTGGATCGCCGGGGCCGGCCCGCTCGACCACGAGGTCGGTGCCGCGCCGGTGCGATCGCTCGGCTGGCTCGACGCGCGTGCACGCGACACCGCCCTCGCCGCCGCATCGGTGATGGTGCTGCCCTCCACGGGCCCCGAGATCTTCTTGCTCGCTGCGGCGGAGGGTGCGCTCGCCGGACTCCCCGTGATCAGCACCACCGTCGCCGCGCCGCCCGCCGTCCGCGATGGCGTGTCCGGCATCCTGATCGCGCCAGAAGCGGCGGCGCTGCGCGAGGCGATGGTGCGACTGCTCGACCCCGCCGAGCGGTCCCGGCTGTCGGCCGGAGCCCGCGAGTTCGCGCAGCAGCTCGACTTCGGCCACCACCTCGACAGCATCCTCGACCTGTACGCCGCGCACGCACACGAGTCGGAGAAGGTGCGATGACCGCGACCACGCTGCCGGGCCACCGGCTCAGCCTGCAGGACCGCCTGCTGCGCGCCACGCGCCTGCCGGGCGTCGGACGCGCCGCCTACGCCGCGCTCAAGCTGCTCGGCGTCGAGTTCCCGCGCTCGGTGCAGTGGGTCGCCCCACTGCAGCTCGCCCACGGGTCGGTGGGCCTCGTCGTGCACGGTGCGACCCGCATCGGCGCTCGCGTCACCATCCTTCCGGGCGTGGTGATCGGGATGCGCGACGCGCACATGCCCGCCGGCTCCCTTCCCGAGGGCGGCAGGGTCGTGATCGGCAACGACGTCACCCTGGGCGCGGGCGCGAAGGTGCTCTTCAGGTCGGGCGAAGACCTGGTGGTCGCCGACGGCACCGTCGTGGGGGCGAACGCGGTGCTGCTCGAGTCGACCGAACCCGGCGAGATCTGGGCAGGCATCCCGGCGCGCCGGGTCGGGTCACGCGTGAGGTGACCGCGTGACCGTCCTCGGAGTGATCACGATCGCGCTGGTGGCAGCCGCCTGGCTGTTCCGGCGCGGTGCGATCCAATACGTGCTCGGCGTCGCGGCGGTGTTCCCGCAGACCGCGGGTCTGCTCATCGGCGACAAGGGCTTTCCTCTCTTCTATCTCGCGATCGCGGTGATCGCCGTGCTCGCGGTCCCCCGGCTGCTGATGGCGCTGGCGCGGCCGCAGCGCGCCGCCGACGAGATCAGCCCCCCACGCAGTGTGGTCGACATCGTCATGGTCGCCCTGGTGGTGTGGGCCGGGGTGATCAGCTTCGCCGGTCCGCGCATCTTCGCGGGGCTGCCCGTTTTCGACCCCTCCCTCGGCGTGGATGTGCAGGTCGGGTCGCTCACCCCCCTGGCACCGACCCTGGGCAACACCGCCCAGTGGGGTTACCTGGCGATCGCCGCGATGTTCGTGATCTCGGCCGGCCGGTTGTTCCCGGTCGACAAGCGCATCGTCGACGTGCTGATCTGGGCGACCGTGATCCTCGCCGGCGCCCGCCTGGTTGCCGGGGGCGCGTGGCCCCTCGCCCTCGTGCAGACCATGCCCGGCCTGCCCTACCAGAACGGCGACCGCGCGGCGGGCACGTTCTACGAGCCGTCCGTGCTGGGCATGTACCTCACCGCTGCCGCGGCGTACTTCGGTGCACAACTGCTGATGCGCCGCAGCGGCCCCGCCGGCCGGCAGCGCTTTGCGGCGCTGATCGGTCTGGGGCTGGTCGCCGTCCTGTTCGTCGCGAACGGTTCGGGCACGGCGCTTGTCGGGCTCGGCCTGGTTGCCGGGCTCGGAGCTGTCGTGCTCTTCGTGCGCGTCGCCCGGCAGAAGCGCCCGCAGGCGCGGCCGCTGCTGATCGCCGGAGCGCTCGCGGTCACCGGCGCCGCGATCACCCAGGTGCCCGCCGTGCTCGCCTATGCGGTCGGAATGGTCGAGACGAAGCGGGAATCGTTCAGCTTCGTCGCGCGCGGCGCCTCGAACCAGCGCTCGTTCGAGATCGTGCTCGACACCTGGGGACTCGGGGTGGGGCTGGGTGGCAACCGCCCATCCAGCCTGCCGTTGTTCGTCGTCAGCTGCCTCGGCGTTCCCGGCACCGCGCTGCTGATCGCGGTGGTGGTCATCGCGATCGTGCGTGCGGTGCGTAGCGGTCAGCTGACTTCCGTCTGGGCGCTGCTGGGTGGGCTGACCGCGGGCACGGTCGCCGTTCCCGACCTCTCGACCCCGCTGATCTGGGTCGCGCTCGCGGCATGCATCGCGCCGGCGGTCGTCGCAGTACCGCCGAGCCCGATCGACCCCCTCGAACACCCGGCGCCACGGGATCGGGTGGCCCATGGCTGAGCTCGACTGGCGTCTCGAGCAGACGCTTCCGTACGGCGCGCGACCGGGCGACGACAGCTTCGCGTGGCTGTTCGTTAACCCCGCCGTTAACCCCCAGGACGCTGTGCCGGTTCGCACCCGGGGGCGGCGCCGCGCCAACGTGCCCGCTCGTAGCCTGGACCCGGGTTCCCCCCTGCCCGAAGGAATCGACATGCCGAGCACCCCCGCCCGCGCCCCGAGACACGCGCCCGATGTCCGGATCGGCTGCGACGTGCACACCGTCAGCCAGACCGAGGCGAGCATCGCGCTGTTCGGCGAGCGCTACCTTCGCCGCGTCTTCACCCCCCACGAGCTGGAGCAGTGCGCCGGCGACGTGGAACGCTTGACCGGCCGGTTCGCCGCCAAGGAGGCCGTGCTCAAGGTGCTCGAGCCCGGCCCCGACGACGCCGTGCCGTGGTCGTCGATCGAGGTGCGCAACTCCCGCACCGGCGCCCCGTTCGTCGCCCTCAGCGGACCCGCCTCAGAACTCGCCGCCCGCCGCGGCATCGCCCGCATCGATATCTCGCTCAGCCACGACGCGGGGATCGGCCTCGCTGTCGCCGCGGCCGTGCACCCTCACACCTGGGATCTGGCCTCATGACGACTGACAGCACTGACCTTCACAGCACCGATGCCCGCATCCGCGCGGTGCTCGACACCCACGCCCGGCTCACCGGTCCGGCGGCCGCGCTCGGCCAGCACGACGATCTGTACGCGGCCGGCATGACCTCGCACGCCAGCGTCAACGTGATGCTCGCGCTCGAAGACGCTTTCGATATCGAGTTCCCCGACGCCCTGCTCACCAAGACGACGTTCTGCACCCTCGAACGCCTCGAGCAGGCGGTCACCGGTCTGCGGCCGTCCGCAGCTATTCAGGGAGTCAACGCATGACCATCGAGTTGCCCCTCGCCCCGGCGATCCTCTCGTTCGACCAGCGTGCGGCGGCTGCCGCCGAGGTGGCGTCTCAGCACGCCGCCGACGTGGACGCCGCCGCACGCTTCCCCTCCGAAGCTGTCGAGGCGCTGCGCCGGTCCGGCCTTCTGGGCGCCTCGGTGCCGACCGCGTGGGGCGGCGAGGGCGCTTCGGTGAGCGAACTGGCTCGCGTCGCCGCGATCCTCGGCGAGGCGTGCGCGTCGACCGCGATGGTGTTCGCGATGCACCACAGCCAGGTGCTGTGCGTCACCCGTCACACCGCCGGGTCGGAGGCCGTGATCGACCTGGCCCGCCGCGTGGCTACCGAGGGACTGCTGCTCGCGTCGGCGACGACCGAGATCGGGATCGGCGGCGACGTGCGATCGAGCACCTGCTTCGTCGACCGCGACGGCGATCGCGCCCGGGTGGGCAAGAACGCTCCGGTGATCTCGTACGGAGAGCAGGCCGACATGATTCTGGTCACCGCACGCCGCGACGCCGACAGCGCGCCGAGCGATCAGGTGCTCGTGGCCTGCCTGCGCAGCGAGGTCAGCCTCGAGCGCACCGGCACCTGGGACACCCTGGGCCTGCGCGGCACCAGCAGCTTCGGCTACCAGCTCGCGGCCGACGTGCCCGCCGAGCACGTCTTCCCGACGGCGTACGACGAGATCTCGACCGAGACGATGCTGCCGGTCTCGCACATCCTCTGGGCGTCGGTGTGGCTGGGCATGGCCCGCGCCGCGGCCGATACCGCACGCGCCTCGGTGCGCGCGGCCGCCCGCAAGGCGATCGGCACGGTCCCGCCCGCCGCCACGGCACTCGTGGGCCTGGTCGCGGAGGTCGGCCAGCTGCAGACCCTCGTCGACTCGGCGGCGTGCGACTTCGACGCGATCGCCGACGACCGCGACGCGCTCGGAGCGGTCGACTTCGCGATCCGCATGAACACCCTCAAGGTGCTCGCGGCGAACGCCGTCGCCGACTGCGCCGCACGGGCGCTGTCGATCACCGGCATCGCCGGCTTCCGCAACGACGGTCCGCTCAGCGTGGCGCGCATCTTCCGCGACGCCCAGGGTGCCGCGGTCATGGTGCACAACGACCGCATCACCGCCAACACCGCTCAGCTGCTGCTGGTGTCGAAGGGAACCCGATGACTCTGCTCAACGAGCGCACGCCGCTCGACATCGCCCGCGAGGCATTCCGCCTCGAACTCGTGGATGCCAGGCTGCTGATCGCGACGTCGTCACCCGGCATCTATGGCCGGTCCGGTGTCTTCGAGTCCCTGATCTCGGGGCTCGACAGCGTGCTCGGCGAGATGGCGGCACCGCTGCAGGCGACCGCGATGCGGTTTCCGCCGGTGTACCCGCGGGCCGACTTCGAGCGCACCGACTACATCGCCTCGTTCCCCGACCTCTCGGGCGTGGTGTCGAGCTTCGAGGCGGGTGACCGCGAGCACCGCGAGCTGCTCGGCGCCCGCGAGCGCGGCGAGCGCTGGGACGGGTGGCTCACCCCCTCCGATGTCGTGCTCACCAACGCGATATGCCACCCGCTGTACGCGACCCTGGAAGGCATCCTGCCCGCGGGCGGCGGGGTGTACGACCTGTTCGGCTATGGGTTCCGGCACGAGCCCTCGCTCGACCCGATGCGTATGCAGTCGTTCCGCATGCGCGAGTTCGTCTACGTCGGCACGCCCGACGGCGCGCAGGAGTACCGCGACACCTGGCTCGACCACGCGACGGCGACCCTGACATCCCTCGGGCTGCCGGTCACGCAGGTCGCCGCGAACGACCCGTTCTTCGGTCGCGCCGGCCGCATGCTGATCAGCGCGCAGCTGCGCGAGAACCTGAAGATCGAGATGACCGTGCCGATGTACGGAGACCTCCACGAGGGCACCGCGATCGCGTCGGCCAACTGCCAGCACGATCACCTGACGGCGTCGTTCGGCATCCGCACCGCCGATGGCGAGGTGGCACACGCGTCGTGCCTGGCGTTCGGCATGGAGCGCACCGTGCTCGCGCTGCTGCGGGTGCATGGGCTCGATGTCGCAGCGTGGCCGGCCGAGATCCGGAAGCGGCTCGGCCTGGCATGATCGACACCTGGTTCGGGCGGGAGGGCGCCGAGACCCTGGGTTTCGTGCACGTGCCGTCTGAGGGCGCCCGCGCCGGTGTGGTGATCTGCCCGCCCCTCGGGTACGAGCAGTTCAACGCCTACCGCGCGATGCGGTTTCTCGGGCAGCAGCTCGAAGATTGCGGTCTCGCCGCCGTGCGGTTCGACTACGCGGGCGAGGGTGACGCGATCGGGCAGCCGGGGCGATCGGATGCCGTGGAACGCTGGCTCGACACGGTCGCCGATGCGGTGGCCCTGTTGCGCGACGCGGGGGTGCGACAGGTGGCACTGGTCGGTCTCTCGAGTGGCGCCCTGATCGCGGCCGAGGCGGCCCGCCGGTCGGGCACCGACGCGCTCGTGCTGTGGGACCCGGCGTTCTCGGGGCGGCGCTTCTTGCGCCGGCAGCGCACGCTGAGCGACCTGGTCGTCGCACCCGAGGTCGCCGGGCCGAACCCCGTGCTCTCGACGGTGCTCCACCCTGACGCCGCACGCTGGATCGGTGAGCAGCGCGTCGACGCCGAGGCGCTCGCCGGCGTCACCGCGCCCGTGCTCGTGCTCGCACGCACCAGTGCCGCCCCGATCGCCGACCTGGGTGCCGGTGTCGAACTGCGCGCCGTCGACGGTCAGGAGGAGCTGCTCGACGTCTCGAGTGCGGTCGCGGCGATTCCCGCCGGCACGGTGAAGGCGATCGCCGACTGGCTTGCCGCCGAGCTGGGCGATACACCCCGCGCCCTGAACCTGGCAGCGCGCACCGAGGTCGAGGTCGGGCGCGCCGCCCACGGTGAGCCGATCGTCGAACGCCTCAGCCGCCGTGGCCCCGAGCAGCTGTTCACGATCGAGACCGCGCTCGCGAGTACCCCGCCCGCCCGCGGCACCGTGGTGCTGCAGCCTGCCGCCGCCGAGCACCGCGCGAGCGCCGGACGCTTTCAGGTGCGCATCGCCCGCGAGCTGGCCGGGCTCGGCTTCCGATCGCTGCGCTTCGATCGTCGAATCACCGGCGACAGCACCGTCGTCGTGCCCGGCGAACAGAACCTGGTGCTCACCGAGGCCTGGGTCGACGACGCCGACGCCCTCGTCGCCGAACTGAACGAGCCGGATCTCGCGCTGGTCGGCATCTGCGCGGGCGCGTGGGTGTCGGGGCGCGTCGCGGCCACGCAGCCCACGCGGCTCGCGGTGCTCGTCGGGCCGAACTACTGGCGCACCCAGCCGATGGAACCCGACGCCTATGCGCAGGTGGTCCTCGACACCGGTGGGGTCGAACCGCGAATCGCGGGCCTCAAGGCGGTCGTGCGCGACAGCATCCCGAACTGGCTGTGGAGGCGGCTCACGTCGTCGCAGCTCTTCAACAACCCCGCCACGCTGCTGCGCGAACCCGCCGTGCGCGGGGGGTCGATCGCCCTGCTCCTGCCGCCGGAAGACGCGGTCACCTTCGAGCGAAACCGGGGCGCGGATGCCGTGGCCCGGTTGCGCTCGAGGGGTGCCGACGTGCGCGTGGCGGCCTACGAAGAGGGCGATCACGCGATGCTCGGGGAAGCGCTGCAGGCGCGGGTGCTCGCCGACATCGTGTGGCTGCTCGACCAGACCATGCCCGCCCGGGTCCCTGTCGTAGGGACGGCGGTGTGACGGCCACCTCGCGGGCCGGCCACGGGGCGAAGGTCGGCCTCTTCGGCGTGAGCATGGTGCTCAACGGCGCCATGAGCCTCATCACCATCCCGATCGTCACCGGCATCGCCGGCGCAACACACTGGGCGTCGATGGCCACCGGCCAGGCGATCGGGGCCAGCTTCGCGGTCGTCGTCATCTTCGGCTGGGGTCTCACCGGGCCGGTCACGGTCGCCGGCACCGCCGCCGCGGCTCGACCGGCGATGTACCTGGATTCGCTGCTCGCCCGGCTCGTGCTGCTCGCGCCCGTGCTGATCGTGCACCTGGCCGTGACGATCGCGATCGTGCCCCACCAGAAACTCGTGGCCTATGTGGCGGGCGTCGCCATGACCCTGGCGGGCGCATCCGCCAACTGGTTCTTCATCGGCGAGGGCAGCGCGGGCCGGTTCCTCGCGCTCGACACGGTGCCCCGGGTCGCCGGGACGCTCGCGGGGGCGGCGCTGCTGGCCGGAACCGGCGACCTGCTGCTGTTCGCCGTGGCCCAACTCGCCGGCTCGGTGATCGCGCTGGGCGCATCGGCTGCCGTGATCCTGCGGGGGCGCGGGCTCGACTACCGCGCGGCCGCCCGAGCCGGTCGGATCGCGGCCAGCTTGCGCGAGCAACGCCACGGCATCGTGGCGACCGGCGTCATGGCCGCCTTCACCCCTGCCGTGCTCGCCATCGTCGCCGTCGCCGCGCCGGCTGCGCTCCCCGCGTTCGTGCTGGCCGACCGGCTCGCGAAGTTCGCGGGGATGTCGGTGTCGCCCCTGCTGCAGCTGTTCCAAGGCTGGGTCCCCGCCGCCGTCGGCGCAGAACGGGTGCGCCGCACCCGCCTCGCCGGGGCCGCGACCGCCGCCATCGCGGTCACGACCGGAGTCGCGTACACGCTCCTCCTGCCGACCGCCGCCGACCTGCTCGCCCACGGGCAGATCGACTACCCGTTCGGCACCGCGATCGCGTTCGGCGTGATCGCGACCCTGTACATCGGATCGTCGTTCGTCAGCACGGTCGCGCTGATGGCGGGCCGGGTGCGGCTCGTCGCTCTCGCGGCGGTCGCCGGGGTTCCGGTGACGCTGCTCGTGCTGCTCGCGACCGAGGCGTCGGGCCTTCCCGAGCTCGCCGCATGGGTCGTCGCCGTCGGCAATCTCGCCATGGTCGGGTGGCAACTCGTCGCACTTCGCAGCACGTTAACCCGAGGCTTAACCCCCAACAACCCTGAACCGTTAGTCAGCCGCTCCGAGGCACGCGAAGCCCGCGTTCCCTAGGTTTGTCTCAGAGGAACCTCCGACCCCCCACGGAGGCTCCGATCCGGGCAGTTACCCGCCTGTCCGGCCACCCGCTACCCGTTTCCGGAGCCATGCCCCCAATGGACATCCACGAGTACCTCGGCGTACTGCGCCGTGGTGCCGTGCTGATCCTGATCGGCATCCTCGTCGGCCTCGCGGGCGGATTCGTTGCCCAGAGCATGGAGCGCCTCAGCTACTCGGCGACCTCGCGCGAGCTGCTCACCAACAAGGTGGCCGGCGACCTCAGCATCAGCCAGGGACGCATCGCCTCGTACGTGCTGGTCGCGTCGAGCGGGCTCGTGCTGCAGCCGGTGATCGACGACCTGCAGCTCGACACCTCCGTCGACGAGCTGGCGCACCGCGTGAGCGTGGTCGCCCCGCCCAACACGCTCGTCATCGAGATCACGGCCACGGCATCCACGCCAGAAGAGGCGCAGCTGACCGCGAACGCGATCAGCCAGACCTTCGCCGAGGTGGTTGCCGATCAGCTCGAGACCACCACCGGTGTGACGCCCACGGTCGCACCGACGCCCACCCCGGGCGCGAGCGTCGCCCCTGCGCCCGCTCCGTCGCCGTCGACCACGACGCTGCCCGACGGCACCGTCGTGCCGATCGCCGTGCCGACCGCTCCGGTGCGCGTCGTGAACCTCGAGCAGGCGGCCCTGCCTGCCGCACCCAACGCGACCGTCGGCCCTCTGCTGCTGCTCGTCGGCGGGGTGCTCGGCCTGGCGCTCGGACTGCTCGCGGCGTCACTGCGCGAGGCGTTCGACCGCCGCGTGCGGTCGCCCCGCGACGTCGCGCGTGTCACCGACATCCCGGTGGTCGGGGCGATCGTGACCGACCGCCGCATCCGCAGCACCCCGCTCGCCGCGCGCGCCGGCTCGCCCAGCGCGAGCGCCGAGGCGTTCCGCGGCGTGCGCGGGCACCTGGACCACCTGCGCCAGCGCGACGGCCGACGCGTCTTCGTGCTCACCGCCGCCGGGCGCCGCCAGGGCACCACGACCGTCGCCGCCAACGTGGCCATCGCGATCGCCAACGCCGGAACCACCGTGGTCGTGGTCGACGCCGACCTGCGCCGGCCCGACCTGTCTGCGATGTTCGGGCTCGAGTCATCGCCCGGGCTGTCGGGCCTGCTCGCCGGCCGCACCGAGCTGGAAACGGCCCTTCGCGGATCGGGGATCGCCGGGCTGACCGTCGTCCCCGCGGGCCCCCCGGCGGTCAACGCCGGCGAGCTGATCGCGACCCCCCGGATGCGGACGGTGCTCGCCGAGCTGGCCCGCCGCTTCGAGGTGGTGATCGTCGACACCCCGTCCATTGCCAACGCCAGCGAAGCCGCCGTGCTGGGCGCGCTGACCGGCTCGAGCCTGCTCATCGTGCAGCAGGGCGCGACGACGCGTCCTCGCCTCGACGACGCCCTCGCCCTGCTCGAGGCGGGCGGCAGCGAGCCCCTCGGCATAGTTCTCACGCGCACGCGCCGCAACATCGTCGGACGCGCACCGCAGCAGGCGCACAGCCGCCGGCGCATCGAAGAGCTGCCCGCCGCCGAGCGCGTCGTGGAGGTGCCGGTTGCGCCGGTCGTGGTTGCGCCGGTCGTGGTGGCGCCGGTCGCGGTGGCACCCGCGCCGGAACCCGCGCCGGAGCCGGCGCCGGAGCCCGCCGCTCGGCCCATGAGCACCGCCGTCGCCGTGCGTCGTCCGAGCGCCGAGCCGAGCCACCTCGCCGACCCGCTGCCGCGCGCCGGCGCCGCTGAGGTCACTCCCAACGCCCCGCGCCCGCCGCGCACCACCTCGCGTCGTGTGCAGCAGCCTGCCGCCGCGCCCGCGCCGAAGCCGGTGCGGCAGCCCGCTGAGCCGCCGAAGCGCTCCGACCGCACCCCGCGCCGCGTGCAGCAGCCGGCGATGTCGACGCCTGTGCCTCCGGCGCCGGTAGTTGAGGCACCCGTTGTTGAGGCACCCGTCGTGAAGCCCGCCGCCAAGCCGGTCGTGAAGGCCGCCGCCAAGCCCAAGCCGAAGCCCGCGCCGGAACCGGCCGCGGCATCCGGAGCCCTCACGCCCGACATCAGCAAGTCCGACGTCACCAAGTCCGACGTCACCAAGTCCGACGTCACCGAGATCGACCACACCCTCGGACGCGCTCGCGACCTCGACTCGGCGTTTGCGGCTCTGCCGATCGCGACCGCCGCCGAACAGCGCGCCGGCGCCCTCGTTCCCGCCGTCGACGATGTGCAGGTCGAGCGTCCGATCGTGATCCGGCCCGATGTGTCGCGCCCCACCACACGGTTCGCCCCCGACCCGACGCGGTTCACGCAGCGGATGGCGGGCGCCTACTCCCAGGCCCCGGCGCCGACACCGGGCACCTCGGGCAAGACCCCGCAGCCCCAGATCACCGGCACCGTCGTCAACACCGTCTCGATCAAGGTGCAGCGTGACGTCGTCGAGGCGGCCACCGTGCCGCCGCCGATCCGCCACATCCTGCCGCGCCCGACGGCGTCGACGATCCCGCCGAAAGAGCTCGAAGCCGCGCGGGTGGGCGACACCGACGAGCGCGAGCCCGAGCTGGTGGAACTGCGTCCGCGGACCGGACCCGTCCCGGTGCCGCCGCTGGCACATGAGCCGATGCCCGAACCCGAGCACGACGACGACCCCACCGCCGAGACGCCGCCGGCGGAGGCCGAGACGCGGGCGATCCCGGTGGTCGGCAGCCTGCTCGGCGAGATCGGCGGCCTGCCGCGCGTCGAGGTGCGCAACGCGCGCGCCGCCGCGGTCACCGACACGGCGCCGAACCCCGAGCGCCAGGCGCGCGAGAGCTACGAGCTGCGTGCCCGCGACCTCGAGCGCGTGGCCCACGAGCGCCTGATGCGCGAACAGCAGCGCCTCGCGGTCAGCATCCGTGAGCAGCTCGCCCACGACAAGCGCGAGTTGGAGTCGGTGCTCGACAACCGCCTCGAAGACACCGTGCTGCGTCCCGTCGACCACACCTGACACCGCGAGGGGTCAGTTCCGACCCCTATACCCACGCGATAAAGGTCGGACTTGTCCCCTCGCGGGGTGCGGGGTGCGGGGTGCGGGTGCGGGTGCGGGTGCGGAGTGCGGGGCGCGGGTGCGGGGCTAGGCCGAGCGGGAGTCCGCGTCGAGCAGCCCGAGTTCGGCGGCGACGAGCAGCGCTTCCGTGCGGGTCGACACGTTGAGCTTGCGGTAGATCGAACGCAGCTGCGCCTTGACCG